>CBDUKC010000136.1:0-7986 GCA_965367705.1 uncultured Maribacter sp.
TAGAGCGCTGCCTTGACAGGGCAGAGGTCACCGGTTCGAATCCAGTATATCCCACCATAAGTAGGTTTTTAAAACAATAAGGTGGTCTGGGTAATTCTTGCCTATAGGTATTCCAAAATACGTTCCAAGGCCATCCCGCGCGAACCTTTTATAAAAAGGGTAGCTTCAGTTGGTATATTGTGCTCCTTTAAATGTGTAGCCAGTGCATCAAAGGTTTTGAACTTTTTATAGTCGCTTTTAACATTAAAGAAGTTTTCTCCGATTAGATATGCGTTTTTAAAGCCTAGTTGTTTTGTAAGTTCGGCAATAGCTTGGTGCTCTGCATGAGCCGTATCTCCCAGTTCAAACATATCGCCTAAAAATAATAGTTTGGCGTTTGCTTTTAGTTTTGAGAAATTTTCTAGTGCCACAGTCATACTGCTCGGGTTGGCATTATAGGCATCCAAAATAATTTTAAATCCATTTTTTTCTAATACTTGCGATCTGTTGTTGTCTGGCAGGTAATGCTCTAATCCTTTTTTAATTAGGGGTAAGGGGACATTGAAATACTTGCCCATAATAATTGCTGCGCAGCAATTGGTGAAATTATAACTCCCAATCAATTGGGTCTTAATGCTGCTTTTTTCCACCTGAATTTCAACAAACGGATCAGCGCTAGTCATTGTGATTTTATAAAATTTGGAGTCTGTGGTGCTATAACCGTACTTGTGAACGTAATGCCCTAATTTCTCTTTCTGAATGGGGTCATCCGCATTCATAAATATCACCTTGTTTTTAGCGATAAGGTAATCGTAAAGTTCACTTTTTCCCTTTATAACCCCTTCTACGCCACCAAAGCCTTCTAAGTGGGCCTTTCCAAAATTGGTGATATAACCAAAATCGGGTTCGGCAAGGCTGCTTAGGAATGCGATTTCTTTTTGATGATTCGCACCCATTTCTATAATAGCAATTTCTGTATCAGCCTTTATGTTCAGCAGACTTAAGGGCACACCAATATGATTGTTAAGGTTTCCTTTGGTCGCTATTGTTTTATAGGTCTGTGAGAGTACGGCGTGAATAAGTTCCTTAGTGGTGGTCTTACCGTTACTTCCTGTTAAGGAGATCACTTTCGCCTTAGAATAATGTCTGTGGTAATTAGCGAGCTTTTGTAGGGTCTGTAAGACATCGTCTACAAGGATGGTTCTGTCATTGATTGCGAATTCCTTTTCATCAACGATTACATAGGCAGCTCCTTTTTCTAAAGCTTTACGTGTGTATTCATTGCCATTGAAATTA
The DNA here is from genome assembly GCA_965367705.1 of uncultured Maribacter sp. Classification (GTDB taxonomy): domain Bacteria; phylum Bacteroidota; class Bacteroidia; order Flavobacteriales; family Flavobacteriaceae; genus Maribacter. The sequence goes on from CBDUKC010000136.1 coordinate 1,276, forward strand.
GCACCTTTTAATGCAAAGAAAATATTGTTTTCACTGATTTTTCTGGTATCCGTGCTTACGTTTGGATGCTGCAGGAATATACGGTGGAGTTCGGCTATGTTCATGAAATCGAAGATAAAAAAAAGCCCTTTAAAAAAAGGGCTTTCTTAGTATCTAAAGTGCAAGAAATTATTTTGCTTTCTTACCTCTTACGGTCTTGTTCTTCGTTTTGGATTTAGATCCTACCCTAGACATGGCACATCTAAAGCCAATATAGTCCTCAGCCATATACTGTGGTAAATATCTTCTTTGTGCTGGATCTAACCAATAGGCTCTATCTCTCCAAGATCCACCCTTGTAAACACGTACTTCATCATTAATAAGGGAAGTTCTTGTATTAGATTCATCGTATTGTTTCACTAGATTTCCTAAGGAATCCCTTTCGACCGAATGGTTCGGAGAATTATACATTTTTTTGTTAGGATCTTCTTCTTCGTCATCACTAAATCTGTCAAAGAATCTTGAGGAACCGGCATCTCCATCTCTGTAGCCACGATTGTCGCTAGAAGAGAAATTGGTTCTTAGGTAGGTTTCGTTTTCATCTACAGGTACCATTTTAATTTCACCTGGAAGGTTCACGGCAACCACTTTTCCGTTTGGTAGGGTATCAAAGATAACAGAATCTCTAAGGATATTTACTTTACCATCTTCTCCAATGGCCGTTTTCATATATATATTTCCTCTGTAGTAGTTAAAGTCACTCACTTCGTCGTCTACGATTGGTCGGTATACATCGGCAACCCATTCCGCCACGTTTCCTGCCATATCATACAATCCTAAATCGTTTGGCTTGTATGACATTACTTCTGCTGTAATATCTGCACCATCATCTGACCATCCAGCGATACCGCCGTAATCTCCTTTTCCTTGTTTGAAGTTGGCCAATTGGTCACCTCTACCTACACGTTGTCCATTTCTAGTGTAATCACCATCCCATGGATATTTCTTTCTACCTCTGTAATTGTTGTATTCTCTATTACCTACTTGCGCCTGAGCTGCATATTCCCATTCTGTTTCTGTTGGCAGTCTGTATTCGGGCATAATCACCCCGCTGCTTCTTTTTGCAAAAGTAGAAACACTATCTTTTTTCATTTTTCCTTGTAGGGAATCTATTTGTCCGTTGTATACAGATTCAGGTCTGTTCAAATAGGCTTCTGTACTAAAGGTACCGGCAACTTCGCCACTGGCAGCTTGGTATTTTGCTTCTTTAGACAAATAACCTTCACGTTCCAACATCACTTCGTTTACTCTGTCTGTTCTCCATTCGGCAAACTGTGTTGCTTGGATCCAGTTGACACCTACTACAGGATATTCTGCATAGGCAGGATGTCTTAAATAGTTGTTGGTCATGGTTTCATTAAAACCTAAACGGTTTCTCCATACCAAGGTATCTGGCAACGCACCTTTATATATATTGGTGTATTTTGGATTCTCTGGTGGATATACGCTCTTTAAATAATCTAAATATTCTAGGTACATGACATTGGTCACTTCCGTTTCATCCATGTAAAATGATTGTACATGCTGAGACGTAGGTGTGTTGTTCCAATCGTGCATTACATCATCCTGCACTTTACCTTTGGTGAAAGTTCCACCTTCAACGAATACCAACCCTGGTGCCGTTTCTTGCTCCTTAAAATCGGTATTGTATTGGAATCCGCCTTCTTTAGCGTTGATATTCCAACCTGTAGCCCTGGAAACATTCTTGGAAGAGGTGGATTTTGAACAGCTTGTGACTGTTAAACCTCCAGCTATAACAGTGCATGAGAGTACAACTTTGATAAACTTGTTTTTCATAAATCTAGGACTTGAGTTCAATCTTTTTAATCTAAAATTTTGGCGATTATAATTTCTCAACATATTTTACGCCACTTTCGCTCATTAAAACGGTGTTTTCATCAGAATATTTCATGCCCTTTAAATTATTTTCACAATACTTGTAAATCAAAAGTAAATGCTAGAAACAACATCCGTTCATGGTCATAACGAGTTTAAAGGCCGTATAGTATATGCCGGATAGTCGTTTTTTGGCTACGTATTTAAATTTACGGTAGTACGCTATCCTTATAGTAATCCAAAATATTTAGGATCTTGCACAAGATTTTGTTCAAAAGCCCGTTTTTACCGTAATATGTCGATTATTTTAGAGTAAGATGGCCTAAGGCGCTAATTTTACACTTTTAGAACTAATTCAATTTTAAATGAAAAAGAATTCAATAGTATTTGTTTGTTTGCTGCTATCCGGTTTCACTATTTGGGCTCAGGATGACCAACGGGTGATTACAACTGCGGTACCATTTTTAACTATTGCCGCAGATGCAAGATCGGCAGGTATGGGAGATATGGGAGTGGCCACGTCCACAGACGCATTTTCCCAGCAGTGGAACCCTGCCAAATTTGCATTTGCAGAACGCAAGATGGGTATCGGTTTAAGTTATACACCTTACTTGGAAAGTATTATTACGGATATATCTTTACTAAACGGAAGTTTTTATAATAAGCTTAATGATAGGAGTGCCTTTGCGGTTAGTTTACGGTATTTTACGCTTGGAGAAATTGAACTTAGGCAAAACCCTAATGACATTGGAACAGTCGTGAAACCAAATGAATTTGCTTTAGATGGTTCATATTCCTTAAAACTGAGCGAGACTTTTTCCATGGCGGTAGTGGGACGCTTCATCAGCTCCAATTTAAGATTTCAAGATTCGAATACGGATTCCCAAGCGGCGAGCACCTTCGCAGTTGATGTCGCAGGATATTACCGCTCAAGGGAAATCGCCTACAACAGTTTCGATGGGCGTTGGAGAGGTGGATTCAACTTTTCTAACATTGGTGGTAAGATTCAATACGATGAAGGAGGTCAAGAAAACTTTTTGCCTAGTAACCTAAGAGTAGGTGGTGGCTTTGATTTTATTTTGGACCAGGATAATGTAATCGGTATTACGACGGAGTTTAGTAAGCTTTTAGTTCCTACCCCACAAGATTTTGACAACGATGGTGATATAGATGCCGACGATAATGAAATATACCAAAACGAAAGTGGCCTGAGCGGAATTTTAGGTTCCTTCGGTGATGCTCCGGATGGTTTTAGTGAAGAGCTACAGGAAGTTACATGGTCTATTGGTGCGGAGTATACCTACCAAGATTCATTCATGCTGCGTACGGGTTACTTTAATGAAAATGAAAATAAAGGAGCACGGAAGTTTTTTACCTTGGGAGCAGGATTTAAGTTTAAGTCTGCCCAAATAGATTTATCGTACCTATTCTCTACGTCACAGGTTAGAAACCCCTTAGAAAATACCTTGCGTTTTGGATTGACATTTAATTTAGGTGAAGAATTTTATAATGATTAACATCACTTTTGATACACAATAGGAAATCCCGCTTTAGAGCGGGATTTTTTGTTTTAAAAGCAGCATGAAGATATCCTAGAATGTTTAGGAAAGAAATTACCTTTGATTGTATCTTGTATAAAAAAGAAATATGGTAGCGCAGAAAAAAATAAGTTTTGATATTAGCATTTACGATAGTATGGAGGAGCTCGCACCAGAAGATAAGCTGCTCATGCTTGAGGCCATCGCTGCCAGAAAAAATGCCTATGCGCCGTATTCCAATTTTAGGGTAGGTGCCGCAGTAAAAATGGAGAATGGTGAAACGGTGATAGGCAGCAATCAGGAAAACGCATCGTATCCTTCGGGACTCTGTGCGGAACGGGTGGCTATTTTTCATGCCGGTGCCAAGTTCCCAGGTGTTGCCGTAAAGACTATTGCCATTACCGCTACTTCCGATACGTATCAGGTAAGTGTTCCTGCTGCACCCTGCGGAAACTGTAGGCAAGCTATTTTTGAATATGAATTCAAGCAAAAACAGCCCATACGAATTTTGCTCATGGGTGAAAAAGGCAATGTGATTGTCTGCAGGGCCATCGAAGACTTGTTGCCTTTGGGTTTCAATAGTACGTTTTTAACCTAGTTTTAGAAACACGCCCTATCTTTTTTGTGTCAAGTTGTAATTTCTTGGCGCTTTTACTTCTATTTTTTTTATCCATTGATTTATATGTGTATTTTTGATTTCTTTTGCGGAAGAAATTTGCTCTCGCTTTTTTTGTCCGTTAAATTTGTAATAAATTCATAATAGCAATGGAAAAAATCACCAAAGAAACGTATTTGAAATGGTACGAGGACATGCTTTTCTGGCGTAAGTTCGAGGATAAGCTTGCCGCTGTTTATATACAACAAAAAGTACGCGGTTTTCTGCACCTTTATAACGGACAGGAAGCTGTTTTGGCAGGAGCTCTACATGCGATGGATTTATCTAAGGATAGAATGATAACTGCCTATAGAAACCATGTGCAGCCAATTGGCATGGGTGTGGATCCTAAAAGAGTAATGGCCGAGCTTTATGGTAAGGTTACGGGAACATCCCAAGGTATGGGTGGTTCCATGCATATATTTTCCAAGGAACATCGTTTTCACGGCGGTCACGGTATTGTTGGTGGTCAAATTCCATTGGGAGCAGGTATGGCTTTTGGGGACAAGTACAACGGTAGCGATGCTGTTACCTTATGTTATATGGGTGATGGTGCCGTTAGGCAAGGTGCTTTACACGAGACCTTTAACCTAGCGATGCTTTGGCAATTACCAGTGGTTTTCATTTGTGAGAATAACGGATATGCCATGGGAACATCGGTAGCGAGAACGTCGTATTCTACCGAGATATGGAAACTAGGGTTGGGTTATGAAATGCCTTGTGGACCTGTAGATGGAATGAATCCTGTTACCGTAGCGCAAGAAATGAGCAAAGCGATCGATCGGGCAAGATCTGGTGGTGGACCTACGTTTCTTGAAATGAAGACCTACAGGTATAGAGGGCACTCCATGTCCGATGCACAGCATTACAGAACCAAGGATGAGGTAGCGGAGTATAAGAAAATTGATCCCATCACGCAGGTGTTGGATGTGATCAAAGAGAATAATTACGCAAGCGAAGAAGAAATTAAGGCGATAGAGAAAGGGGTTAAAAAATTAGTTTCGGAATGTGAGAAATTCGCAGAAGAATCCGATTACCCACCTGTCAAACAATTATACGATATGGTTTACGAGCAAGAAGATTTTCCATTCGTTCAACATAAATTATAGAATACATGGCGATAGTTGTAAATATGCCCCGTTTAAGCGATACCATGGAAGAGGGTACCGTTGCTGCATGGTTGAAAAAAGTAGGGGACAAAGTTGAAGAAGGAGATATTTTGGCTGAAATCGAAACCGATAAGGCTACGATGGAGTTTGAGTCTTTTAACGAAGGCGTACTATTACATATTGGTATACCCGAAGGGGAAACGGCTCCGGTAGATTCCTTATTGGCTATTATCGGTGATGAAGGAGAAGATATTTCTGCTTTGTTGAATGGTGGTGGTGCTAGCGCTGAAGTTAAGGAGGAAGAACAGCCAGCTGCCGAAACGGAAGTTGAAGAACCTGCTGCTGCACCCGCGCAAGCTAGTGAAGTGCCAGAAGGCGTAGAAGTAATTAAAATGCCGCGCTTAAGCGACACCATGGAAGAAGGTACTGTTGCAACTTGGTTAAAACAAGTAGGTGACAAGGTGGAGGAAGGTGATATTTTGGCCGAAATCGAGACCGATAAGGCAACCATGGAATTTGAATCGTTTTATTCGGGTACCTTATTATATATTGGAATTCAGGAAGGTGAGTCTTCTCCTGTAGATGCTGTTTTAGCGGTTATAGGACCAGAAGGCACTGATGTAGATGCCGTATTGAACGCCAAACCTTCAAGTGGCGCACCGGCCCCCAAGGAGCATGCTGCTGTAGCATCTCAGGAGGAAGAAAAAAGTGCCCCTGTAAAAGAAGAAAGTATAGCCCCTGTAGCGGACGGCAAGCGTATTTTCGTATCTCCGTTGGCACGAAAAATTGCAGCGGACAAAGGAATAGATTTAGCTTCCGTTTCCGGATCAGGAGATAACGGTAGAATAATAAAGAAAGATATAGAGAATTATACGCCTTCCGAGGCTGCTCCTGCCGCCGTTACGTCAGCGGTTTCAGAAGCTAAAGCTCCTGAACAGGCGCCTATCAGCCTACCTGTAGGTGAAGAAGGTTCGGAAGAGGTGAAGAACTCCAATATGCGTAAGGCAATCGCCAAGGCTTTGGGTAATTCTAAATTCTCTGCGCCACACTTCTATTTGACCATTGAGGTAGCTATGGATAATGCCATGGCTTCTAGGGTGCAAATCAATAGCTTACCCGATACCAAAGTATCGTTCAATGATATGGTATTGAAAGCGTGTGCGATGGCATTGAAAAAGCATCCACAGGTAAATACATCTTGGAACGGAGCTACCACGCGTTATAACAAGCACATTCATATGGGTGTTGCTGTTGCGGTAGATGACGGTTTGGTGGTACCCGTGGTCAAGTTTGCAGATCAATTGGGACTTGCTCAAATAGGCGCTTCCGTAAAAGAGTTGGCAGGGAAGGCACGCGCAAAAAAGATAACACCTTCAGAAATGGAAGGCAGTACCTTCACCGTGTCTAACTTGGGTATGTTCGGAATTCAAGAGTTCACATCTATTATTAACCAACCCAATTCGGCCATACTCTCAGTAGGGGCTATTGTTGAAAAACCGGTGGTTAAAAATGGAGAAATTGTCGTAGGTAATAC
>CBDUKC010000137.1:0-7971 GCA_965367705.1 uncultured Maribacter sp.
TTTAGAAAATAATTAATGATGACGCCATCAGGATGATTTTCTCCCACCAATTTAGGATCTGGCTTAGACCATCCGCCAGATTGATGCATCCTATAGGAAGTATCTGGCTTGTAAAGATGGAAATCGCTACTTGCAACAGCTTTGGATAATTGATGTAGCGGCGTTAGGTCGTCTATGATCCAAAAACTTCTACCATGTGTGGCTACAATTAAATCATTATCTCTAACCTGTAAATCACGTATGGCCGTTACTGGAAGATTTAATTGAAATGGCTTCCAAGAGCTACCATCATCAAAGGAAATGTACATACCCCATTCTGTTCCGGCATAAAGTAATCCTTTTCGTTCATGGTCTGTTCTGATTACCCTAGTGTAATAGTTGTCTTTTATTCCGTTGGTAATCAGTGTCCATTTTTTACCGTAATCCTCGGTTTTATATAGATAAGGGGTGTAATCTCCAAATTTATAAGAAGTTGCCGCAACGTAAACAGTGCCCTTTTCAAACGGACTAGGGTCTATGGAATTGATCATATTTAATTTTGGAGACATGGATAGTGGTGGCGTCACATTTTCCCATGATGCGCCATTATCTCTAGTGACATGGATTAACCCATCATCGCTACCTGTCCAAATAACTCCTTTTTCAAGAATAGATTCTGAAATCACGAATATGTTTGAGTAAAATTCCGCACCCGTGTTGTCCTGGGTTATTGGTCCTCCGGAAGACGCAATAGTTTCTGGCAGACCTCGTGTTAAATCTGGTGAAATTGTTTTCCATGTCTGACCTTCATCTGTTGTCATATGCAGGTAATTGGAGCCAGCATATAGCATATTGGAGTCGTGTCTACTAAAGGAAACTGGATAATTCCAGTTAAAACGATATTTCATTACTTCTGCACCAGATCCAGCAGGATTGTCTGGCCATACGTTTGTAGATCTTGCTTGGCCTGTTGTATGATCCAATCGATTCATGTATCCTTTAAACGTACCGCCATACACAACTTGATTGTTTTTTGGGTCAGGTGCCAAATGCGCACTTTCTCCGCCCGCGGTAGGTTCCCAATCTCGTTCTGAAATAGATTCGCTAGAAGATCTGTGGGCTATTCGTATGGCGGTATTGTCTTGTTGCGCCCCGTAAATCCGATAAGGAAAAACGCTGTCAGTAGCAACCCGATAAAACTGTGCTGTGGGTTGGTTGTAATACGTGGTCCAGTTATTCCCACCGTCATTAGAAATTTGGGCACCACCATCATCCGCAATTACCATTCGGTTATTGTTGTTCGGGTCTATCCATAAATCGTGATGATCACCATGGGGTGCATTTTTTAGTACGAACGTTTTTCCTCCATCGGTAGAAACACCATAGCTCACGTTCATAACAAATAGCTTATCTACGTTTTGAGTGTCTGCATATATTCGTGTATAATACCACGCTCGTTGCCGTAAAGCCCTGTTTTCGTTTATTTTTTTCCAGGTCATACCGGCATCGTCGGATCTATACAATCCGCCTTCTTCTGCTTCGATTAATGCCCAAACACGATTAGAATCTAATGGTGATATCGTGATGCCAACTATTCCCCATGGAAATCCAGGTAATCCTGTTCTTGAAGAAATATCTTTCCAGGTATCCCCACCATCGGTACTTTTGAATAATTTACTATCTTCTCCACCGCTATCCATTCGATAACCGTTTCTTTTCATTTCCCAAGTGGTAGCATATAATATTCTACTGTTGTTAGGGTCCATGATTAAATCACCGGCGCCTGCCTTATCACTAACATATAGTATCTTTTCCCAATTTGTTCCACCATCCTTGGAACGAAAAACGCCTCTTGTCTCATTGGGTTTCCATAAATTACCTATGGCAGCGACATAAACTAAATCTGGATTTTTGGGATGAATTCTAATTCGTGAGATGTGTTCAGAGTCCTTAAGTCCAATGAATTTCCATGTTTCCCCAGCATCCAAGCTCTTCCAAAGCCCTTTTCCTGAAGAAACATTGCCTCGTAAGGTCTGTTCTCCTTCACCAACATAGATAATGTTAGGGTCGGACTCGGAAACGGCAAGCGCACCGATGGAGCCTCCAAAGTAACCATCCGAAATATTCTCCCATGTGCTTCCTGCGTCTTTGGTTTTCCAAACACCGCCTCCAGCAGTACCCATGTAATAAAGGTTTGGATTAGTAGCAACACCGGAAACGGTACCGGCCCTGCCACCCCTAAAAGGACCTACTAGTCGATATTCCATACCATTATATATCGAGTCGGGATAACTCATCGTATTTTTAGTACGCTGCGCCTCAAGGTTTTGAAACGGTAGTAAAAAAAGGAATGAAATTAGAACCGTATAGAATAGCTTGTTCATTTTAAAAGTTTTTTAAGTTGGTTTTCCTAAATGTAAAATTTTTTTCCGCTCCGACGAAAACAATGCCTTCATTTTTTAGATTTTATGCTTCCTATAAGTTTACACCATTGTGAATTGTAGGTAAGTTCTGGGTATTTTAATAGCAGAAAGTGCTGCCTACTTTTATTACTATGTTTTTCTTTTTAATATGTTGCTTCATAAACATTGGCTCTTTGATTCTTTTTCTTTCTTGAGTTGATCTACGTAATAGGCGCCATCCTATTCGTTGTGCACTGTACGCAACCAAGTAATTGGTTTTGTATCTATAAAGTACAACCCAATAAATATACTAAAATGAAACGTAGCCCTTTTTTACTTATCTTTTTAGTGCTTTTTAGTTTTTCTTGTGATGACGATGGCCCATATGAAGCGTATCTAGTGGCGCGACCTGTTTTGATGGATGCTATAACTTTTAAAGCGGAGGCGATAGATATTTCAGAGCCAACGCCAATATTATCCTCAGGAAAAATTTATGCTTACAAAAGCTATATATTCATAAATGACGTTGACCGTGGTTTTCATGTTATAGACAATCAAAACCCTACAGCACCAAAAAGTATAGCGTTTATAAAGTTGGAGGGTAATTATGATATTTCGGTAAAGGATGATAAGCTGTTTGCCGATAGCTATGGCGACCTTGTTATTTTTGATATTTCAGATATTAATAATATTAAGCTTACAAGCCGATTGGAAAATGCTATTTACAATAATGATATATGGCTTGCTAACCTAGAGTTCCCTCAGGCAGACATTTACGATTATTCAAAAATTGATTATAATAAGGATATCGTTGTTGGTTGGGAGGTGAAAACCGAGATGAGACCCGTTTCCGAATATGAGGCTCAATTCCGTTCTATTGAATTCGGGGACATGTTTTTAAATACAAGCAGCAGCGGTACGCGGTCACAGCCTTCTGTGGGACAAGGAGGTTCAATGGCCCGGTTTAAGATTATTGGAGCCTTCCTTTATGTTGTAGACTACAGCAACATTAATATTTTCGATATCTCTAATTTACAAAAACCGAAAGTACTAGAAGATGTGCAAGTGGCATGGGATATAGAGACCATATTCAACCAAGGAGAAGTACTTTTTATAGGTGGCAGACAGGGAATGTATATTTATGATATAAAAAATCCTGCAAAACCAAAATTTATATCCGAATTTAGGCATGGTACAGCATGCGATCCGGTTATTGTTTCTGGGAATTATGCCTATGTAACCTTAAAAGGCGGTAATTTTTGCGGGACAACGGAAAGTGGACTTTACATTGTAGATGTCTCTAATTTACAAAACCCTGAACTGAAGGTGATTTATCCTATGTCCGGACCAAATGGATTAGGAATTAAAGGAGACTTATTGTTTGTATGTGATGGTAGCGAAGGGCTTAAGGTGTTTGATAAAAGTGAATCTCCTAATCTTACACTAATAAATCATTTTGAAAACATTGAGGCATATGATGTTATTCCTTTACAAACATCCTTGTTGATGATTGGTGAAGGAACCTTACGCCAATATGCATATCTTGATGATGATATTGAATTATTAAGTACTTTTAATTTGAATTAATGCTCTAGTAATAGCACAAAACACCTCTAGATTTAGGGGTGTTTTTTTATTGATAAAAGGGGATGTCTGTTGAAAATTAAAAAATTCAACTACTTTTGTTGTTCACTAATATATAATGCATGGCTAAGAATTTAGTAATTGTTGAGTCCCCCGCGAAGGCAAAGACAATTGAAAAGTTTCTGGGAAAAGATTTTAAGGTAGAGTCCAGTTTTGGACATATTGCAGACCTGCCTTCCAAGGAGCTAGGGGTAGATGTTGACAATGATTTTAAGCCAAAATATATTGTAGACAAGGATAAGCAGGCCTTGGTCAAAAAACTTAGGGATTTAGCTAAAAAGGCAGATACCATATGGCTAGCTAGTGATGAGGATCGAGAAGGGGAGGCAATTTCATGGCATTTAGCGGAAGAGTTGGGTCTTGACAAAAAGAAGACAAAACGTATTGTTTTTAACTCGGTTACTAAAAGTGCTATTCAAAAAGCTATAGAAAATCCAAGGGAAATAAACTATAACTTGGTAAACGCACAACAGGCAAGAAGAGTGTTGGATCGTTTGGTAGGTTATCAATTATCTCCCGTATTGTGGAAAAAAATAAAACCAGGTCTATCTGCTGGTAGAGTGCAATCGGTTGCCGTGCGTCTTATCGTAGAGCGCGAGCGAGATATTGAAGCTTTTACTCCAGAGGGTACATTTAAAATATCGGCCGAATTTAAGACCGGTTCTGGGAGTGTCTTTACAGCTAAAGTTGGAAAAAGTTTCGGCACAAAACAAGAAGCGAATTCTTTTTTAGAAAAAAATATTGGAGCTTCTTTTACAGTAGGCAAACTAGATAAAAAACCAGCTAAAAAATCCCCATCGGCACCATTTACAACATCGACCTTACAGCAAGAAGCATCAAGAAAACTTTATTTTTCTGTAGGTAGGACCATGCAAGTAGCGCAACGTTTATATGAAGCAGGATTGATAACGTACATGAGAACGGATAGTGTTAACCTTTCTAGCGAGGCTGTTAATTCTGCCAAGGATGCCATTGTTAAAAATTACGGCGAGAAATATAGTAAAATAAGAAGTTTTACGGGAAAATCTAAAGGGGCTCAGGAAGCACATGAAGCCATTAGGCCAACAGAAATGGGCAATCAGTCTCCATCTTTGGAACGAGATCAGTCTAAATTGTATGACTTAATTTGGAAAAGGACTATTGCTTCTCAAATGAGTGACGCCCAACTGGAACGGACCAATGTAAAAATACAAACAGATAAACACGATATAGAATTTACGGCCAACGGGGAAGTTATTAAGTTTGATGGTTTCCTTAAAGTATACATGGAAGGTGTGGATGATGAAGATCTTGCAGAGGAGCAAGAAGGAATGCTGCCGGCTATGAAAATAGGTGAGGTATTGCAAAACAATTACATAACGGCCACTGAACGCTTTTCTAGGCCACCTTACCGCTTTACAGAGGCGACTCTAGTAAAGAAATTGGAAGAACTAGGTATTGGAAGACCATCTACTTACGCACCAACGATTTCTACCATTTTAAATAGAGGTTACGTAGAAAAAGGAACCGTGGAAGGCTCGGAACGAAAATATACTCAACTTTTATTAGAAGCTGGTAGCATAAAAGAAAAAGGACTTTCCGAAATGGTTGGTTCGGAAAAAGGCAAAATGGTACCAACTGATATTGGTATGATAGTAACCGATTTTTTGGTCGCCAATTTCGCAACTATTCTGGATTATAATTTTACAGCCAAAGTAGAGCAAGATTTTGATGAAATTGCTTCTGGTGATGAGGATTGGAAGAAAATGATGAAAAACTTCTATAAAGATTTTCATCCTAATGTTTTAGATGTAGAAGAAAATGCAGATCGCGCTAGCGGTGAGCGCATTTTAGGCAAGGATCCAAAAAGTGGAAAACAGGTCTCTGTTCGTTTAGGGAGATTTGGCCCAATGGTGCAGGTAGGCACTGTAGACGATGAAGAAAAACCCACTTTTGCAAGTTTATTGCCAGACCAGTCTTTGAATACTATCACATTTGAGCAAGCTATGGACCTTTTTAAACTACCGAGAAAGCTTGGGGTTTATGAAGGTGAAGAAGTGGAGGCAAATGTAGGCCGCTTTGGTCCCTATGTGAAATTGGGCAAAAAATTCATTTCGATGGAAAAGGAAGATAATCCTATGGAAATTGGAATGGATCGCGCCGTAGAACTTATCATAGCAAAACAAAAGGCCGATGCCCCTGTTGCAGAATATGAAGGTAAAGGTGTCCAAAAAGGTACCGGAAGGTTTGGACCGTTTATTAAGTGGGACGGTATGTTTATCAACGTAAACAAGAAGTACGATTTTGACAATCTTTCTCAAGAGGATATCGTAGAGCTCATAGAGGTGAAGAAGCAGAAGGAGATAGATAAGGTAGTTCAAAACTGGGAAGAAGAAGGTATTCGAATAGAGAAAGCAAGATGGGGTCGTCATAATATTATAAAAGGTAAGATAAAGGTAGAGTTGGCCAAATCTGTAGATGCTACTAAAATGACGCTAAAGGAAGCTTCAGCACTCATAGAAAAAAAGACGCCTAAGAAAAAAGCCAAGGCTAAAGCCAAGCCAAAAGCGAAAAAAAAATAAGCAAAAAACAGTTGTGGTAATCAGTTTTTTGAGTTCAACATCAAATTAAATCTTACACCTTTTATGGCCTTTGATTTTTTAGTTCCAGTAGAAGATAAAGTCCTAGCGCATTGTGAACTATTGCCTGCACAGGCGATAGGCAAGAATACCTATATCCATACGGTTAAAGACGGTCTTCCTGTACTTGCCAATGCTACTGTTGCTATTTTGGGTGTAAAAGAATCGCGGAATGCCTTTGAAAAAAAACTGGAAAAATTAAATGTCTCTGCCATTCGATTAGAATTTTACAAGCTTTTATTAGGTAATTGGAATGCTACCATAGTTGATTTGGGCGATATAGAAGAAGGTGAGTCCGTAGACGATACCTATTTTGTGGTTAAGGAAATCGTTGCAGGATTGTTAGAAGAAAATATTATTCCTATCATACTCGGAGCAACCCAGGATATTACATACCCTGCTTACAGGGCCTTTGACGGTATAAAGGATATGATAAATCTTGTGGCTGTTGACAGTCGCTTCGATTTTGGTATAGATGATGAACTTATTTCTTCTCATTCCTACATGAGTAAAATCATTACAGATAAGCCGAATAACCTTTTTAATTTTTCCAATATAGGGTATCAGAGTTACTTTAATGCGCAAGAGGAGGTTGATTTAATGGAGCGTTTATTTTTTGACGCCTATAGGCTCGGCGAGATAGCTAATGACCTTTCCTTGGCCGAACCTGCCTTGAGAAACGCACATATGGTTAGTTTGGATGCACGGGCGATTAAAGCCAGTGAAATTTGCTCTTCTGCCAATTTTTCGCCTAATGGATTTACCGGTAGGGAGATTTGTGCCATAGCCAGATATGCCGGAATTAGCGATAAGGTTGCTGTTTTTGGCATATACGAGATGGAGAATAATGTGCAGTCACAGCAACTCATTGCACAAATAATATGGTACTTTATAGAAGGTATCAACTACAGAATTATAGAATCACCTCATTCGAAGACCGACGATTTCACTAAGTATACCGTTCCTTCGGATGCTGAAGACCTCATTTTCTACAAAAGTCTTTTGACTCAAAGATGGTGGGTAGAGGTACCATCAATTTTCACTTCACATACTAAAGCAAATACACCTGCGTTATTACCATGCACAGAGCAGGATTATTTAGATGCTTGCAATCAAAACATTCCTGAAAGGTGGTTTAAAGCTTATAAGAAAGGCTTTAATTAATCTAAAATAATTTTAAGGTATAAAAGGCATTTATACAATAATTTATTCAAAACGTAGTTTTAGAAGTTAGAATAAATGAACGTATTCGCAGTTTGTAACCATAATCGAAATTTAACCTAAAGTATGAAGAAGCTATTGTTATCATCTATAGCGTTTGTTTTTTT
>CBDUKC010000138.1:0-7971 GCA_965367705.1 uncultured Maribacter sp.
CTAAATAGGCAACACAGGGTTCTCCCTTGTATTTTGCTGAAACTGCTTCAAAAATCGGTTTTACGTGCTGGTAGGCTTCACGATTACCGCCGGGCATAATACTTGGTCCTCTTCTGGCGCCTTTAGCCCCTCCTGAAACTCCTGCACCAAAGAAATTAATCCCCTTGTCCTTTAGATAGGCATCGCGCCTATCGGTATCGGTATAAAAAGAATTGCCACCGTCTATGATGATGTCACCTTCTTCTAAATAGGGTAAGAGGTTTTCAATGACGATATCCACCACTTTACCCGATGGAACCAATAGCATAATCTTACGAGGCGTTGTCAAAGCTGCCGTAAAGGTCTTCATATCGGTCGATGCATTCACCTTGTCTATTCCTCCTCCTTCTTCAATTAGTGAATTAACCTTTTCAGAATCTATATCGTTACCGTACGCTTTAAAGCCATTATCCGCTACGTTTAGGATAAAGTTACGTCCCATTACTCCTAATCCTACTAAACCAAAATCATACATATTTTTCAATTATTTTCAAGGGTATTACGTCCAAATCCTTATGGTAATTAACTTAGGGAAATTTTGGTACTTATTACCGAGAAATCAAAAATAAACGAAATTATCCATATGCATCGGTAACTTAGTCTAAACTCATTGCGAAAGCCTTTTCTTTTCGATACTTTTAGGGCTTAGTTTCAGATACTTTATGAATACAACAGAAAATCAAATCCTTGTAATCTTTGGTGCATCAGGTGATTTAACATCAAGAAAATTGGTCCCAGCTCTTTTTAACCTTTACGTGGCCAATCAGTTACCAAAGCATTTTGTGGTGTTAGGTGCAAGTCGAAGCAATATGACCGATGCTGAATTCCGCAATAAAGTTGTTCTAGAAAGCAAGTATTTAAAGGATAGTATCAAGGATTTAAAGTCCGACTATATTGAAGAATTTGTCGGTAAATTCTTTTACGAGGATTTAGGTGGAGACTATGACGGTGATTATGCTCCTTTACGAAAAAGAGTGGGCGATTTGAACGATGCATGGAAGACTGCTGGGAATATTATGTACTATCTTTCTACACCACCCACTTTATACGAGACCATTGCAAAGAATTTAGAAGCAGCTGGTTTAAATACGCAAAACAATGGATGGAAACGTATGATTGTTGAAAAGCCTTTTGGATACGACCTTGAAACGGCTAAATTACTAAATAAGGGCCTCCAAAAGTATTTTACAGAAAAACAGATTTATAGGATAGACCATTATTTAGGTAAGGAAACGGTGCAAAACCTTTTGATAACGCGTTTTGCCAATAGTATTTTTGAACCCCTATGGAATAGAAATTATATTCACCATGTAGAAATCACCAATGCCGAAAGTGTAGGGGTAGAGAAAAGGGGAGGCTATTATGATTCCTCAGGAGCCTTACGTGATATGTTTCAGAATCATCTGTTACAGATTGTTTCCTTGATTGTTATGGAGCCGCCCATTGGTGATCAACCTGAGGAAATACGAAATGAAAAAGTGAAGGCCTTAAAATCCCTTCGGATAATGAAGGATGATGCCACATTACACGACCACACAATACGTGCCCAATACATAGGTTCTAAGGTTGATGGCGAAACGGTAAAAGGATACAGGGAAGAGGATGGTGTTGCAGAAGATTCGCTTACAGAAACCTATGCTGCAGTTAAGTTTTTCGTAGACAATTGGCGCTGGAAAGACGTCCCGTTCTATGTGCGAACAGCCAAGCGAATGCCTACAAAGGTTACCGAGGTAGTTATTCATTTTAAATCGCCCCATCATCAAATTTTTAAGGATACTGGCATGCACAACAAGGATAACAAGTTGATTATTCGTATACAGCCAGATGAGGGGATTTTGATAAAATTTGTGGTAAAAGTTCCAGGACAGGGCTTCAAGGTAGAGCGTGCAAATCTAGATTTTTATTATTCCAGTTTAGCAGAAACCCATGTAATGCAGGCCTATGAACGTTTATTATTGGATGCCATGCAGGGTGATGCCACGTTGTATGCCCGTGCCGATGAAGTAGAAGCCGCATGGGAGTTCGTAGATCCTATTTTGGATTATTGGAAAAATGGTAAAGACGTACGGATGTATGGCTATGCTTCTGGAGTTTGGGGCCCTGAAAATGCAGATGACCTTATTGATGGCATAGGTATGTGGAGAAACCCAGGACCCAATTTAACCGACGACCCTGGTTTTTGTGTACTTTCTTAATCATGTACCACCCGGAATGAATAAATTTCTATAGGTAAGTGAACATGCGCAGTGTTCGTAAGCCAAAAACAATATTTGTTTTGAAATAAATATCTATGAAAACAAAAACATATAAGGATAAGCAAGAAGTAGCGGAAAAGTTTTCTTCGTATTTTGCAAACTTGGTAAAGGATTATGGAACGTTTCATGTTGCCCTTTCTGGGGGTAGTACGCCTAAACTTATTTTTGATGTTTTGGCAGACCAATATGGGGAAACAATCGATTGGTCCCAAATCCATTTTTATTGGGGTGATGAGCGTTGTGTATCACCAATGGATGAGCAAAGTAATTTTAAGATGACTATAGACCACTTGTTTTCAAAAATTAAGGTGCCAAAAGAAAACATACATCGTGTTCTTGGCGAGAACCAACCTATGGGTGAAGCTATGCGTTATGCTAATTTATTGGAAATTAACTTAGACCGCGTGGACGAAATTCCACAATTTGACTTGGTATTATTAGGCATGGGGGATGACGGACATACGGCGTCTATCTTTCCACATGAAATGGAATTATGGCAAGCTGATGACCATTGTGTGGTAGCTACGCATCCGGATTCAGGTCAAAAACGGGTCTCTATCAATGGGAAAGTAATCAATAAGGCAAAAGAAGTCATCTTTTTGGTTACCGGAGATACCAAAGCGGAAAAGGTAAAAGAGATACACGGTAAATTGGGCAACTATAAAAAGTATCCTGCTGCTTTGGTACAGCCTGAATCTGGAAAGCTTACTTGGTTTTTGGACGAAGCGGCTACCAGCCTACTTTAAGTCTAGCTTTATATTTTCGTCTTTTAAGAAATCTTGGTATTCCTTTATCTTAAAGTTTTTAGCGTCGTATTTTGAGTCGCGTTGGAAGGCTGACTGTTTTCGTTCCTTGCTTCGAGCAAACCGCCGCATGCCATCTTTATCTTTAATAATGAGGCCGGGAACAATTAAGTTTTTTCCTTTTTCATCTTTTGCGACCATGGTAATATAGGATGAGTTGCAATGTCTTTTTTTTCCTGTAATTATATTTTCCGCTTCTACCCGGACTCCAACGACCATCGACGTTTTGCCAGTGTAGTTGATGGAACCTTTAAGGGTAAGTAGATCTCCAACCTCCACGGCACTAAGAAAATCGACCCTGTTTACAGATGCAGTTACACAATAGCTCTGAGAATGCTTGCTCGCACACGCAAAGGCAATCTGATCCATTAAATTAAGAATATAGCCACCATGTACCTTTCCACCAAAGTTAGAGTGGGAGGGTTGCATGAGTTCCGTAATGGAAACCTTGGAATCGTTGACACTTTTAAATTTCTCCATTAGTTCCTAAAATGTGGAGAGTTCTCCTGTTTAACATCGGTTATAAAATATTTGGTGTCGCCAAGCCAAAAGAACGTCGCATAACGTTCCATATAGCTCACCTTTACATATTGACCTTGGTACTCCTGTAATTTCTGAATTACTTTGTCATCCTTATCTAAAACAGAAAATGTGAAAATCTGTGCACCAGAAATACCTTGGCTTATTTCTCCTTCCCATGTTTTAACCATAACGCCCTTGTGACTTATTTTTATGAGTTCTCCAGAACGTACTCCTTGGCTGTAGGGTACAAAGTAGACGAAAGCATAGTAGATGGCCATTAAAGCTAACACTGCTCCTATAAATAATAATAATATTTTTTTCATGTGTTGTATTTAATTTGGATTTGGGGCTTCAAAAGGATCCTCTTGTGCCTTTTTTAATAATTTATCAGGAATGGATTTTTTAGCTTTAGCACCCATTTTTTTTAGTTTTTCTATACGTGTAATAATGTTACCCTGACCATCTGTCAACTTATTCATGGCCCCATGGTATTCTGTTTTTGCCTCGTCCATTTTTTTACCCACTTTTTCAAGGTCGATTACAAAACCTTCAAACTTATCGTATAAGGCTCCGGCCTGTCTGGCAATCTCTATAGCGTTGCGTTGCTGTTTTTCATTATTCCACATGCTGTCTATCGTGCGAAGTGTAGCTAGTAAAGTTGATGGAGTAACAATGATTATATTTTGTTCAAAAGCTTTGTTATAAAGTGAATTATCTTGATTGATGGCTACTGCGAAAGCTGGTTCGATTGGCACAAAGAGTAAAACAAAATCAGGGCTTTCCATGGTGTAAAGATCTTCGTATTTTTTGGAGGAAAGTTGCGCTATATGACGTCGCAGGGAACCGATGTGATCTTTTAAATGTTGCGGTTTGAATTCCTCTTCAGCATTAACATAGCGTTCATAATCTGTTAGGGAGACCTTAGAATCTACAATCATCTTTTTGCCGTCCGGTAGATTAATAATGACATCTGGAAGCACACGGGACCCATCTTCTCGTTGAAATGACTGTTGAACCGAATATTCACGGTCTTTTTCAAGTCCGGATTTTTCTAAGACCCGCTCCAAGACCAATTCGCCCCAATTCCCTTGCATCTTACTATCTCCCTTAAGGGCTTTGGTAAGATTTTCCGCTTCCAACGTAATTTTAATGTTCTGATTTTGAAGGTGTAAGAGTTGTTCCTTTAAAGCGGAGTGTATGGTGATATTTTCTTTTTGTGTGTCTTCAACTTTTTTTTCGAACAATTGAATTTTCTCTTGTAGCGGACTTAATATTTGCTTGATATTCTTTTGGTTTTGTTCTGTAAATTTGGAACTGTTTTGTTCTAGGATTTTATGGGCTAAATTTTCAAATTCCTTTGTAAATTTTTCCTGTAGTTTATTGGTTTCCTGTTTTTGTTCTGTATTGAGTCGATTCAAATTGTCATTAAGACCTTCTAGTCGGACGATTTTTTGTCCTAAAAATTCTTTTTCTAGCTGTAATTGTTTACCAGTTTCCTCAGTATGCTGCAAACGAACTTTTAGTTCTGTACTAACGCTATTCAACTGTCGCTCTCGTTCTTTCCAAGTACTTTCAGAGGAACGCATTTTCAATTTTTGGAGGTACAATCCCAAAAATACCCCTAGACAAACGGCTAGTACCGCTATAATCAAATAAATGAATTCGGAATCCATAGTTTCTTTTAACCCTATAAAGATAGCGGTTTTGTGTTTTGTGGGAGACCTATTGTAAACACCTTATCTAGATTTTAAATATAAATGATACTGAGAGTGATTCAGTATGACGCACAGGGTAGGTAGGTTCACGTGTTTATATCGCTACTTTTTTACTTTAAATGAACCGGTATTACTATCGAACGTAATCATATCACTTGGGAACAGTCTGTCAAAAGCGCCATTTTCAATTAATTCACAAGGTTGCCCAAAAGGATTTTTAGTACCGTCTAAAATCAACATTTTATCGGAGAGTTGAATGGCTAAATCAATTTCATGGGTTGTAAATAAAATGGTTTTATGATGTTCTTTCGCTAACCGTTTAAGAAGTTTTAAAATCTGAACTTTATGATATAAATCTAAATGGGTGGTTGGTTCATCCAAAAGAATCAAGGGTGTGTCCTGAACCATTGCCCTTGCAATAAGAACGCGTTGTAACTGGCCATCACTCAGTTCATGACATTTATAGTGTTGTAGGTCCCTTAAATCCAATTGCTGTATGCAATCTTGAATTTGTGTTTTATCTTGTGGGGTAAGGGTGCCCAACCAATTTGTAAAGGGTAATCTGCCCAGAGCAACCAATTCCAAAACAGTAAGGTTTTTTGAAGCGATGGGTTCGGTCAGTACCACACTCAATTGGGCTGCTAAATCCAAAGGAGTATACGCTTCTAGCGCTTTAGTTTCAATATAAATGTTCCCGGATAGCTTCGGTTGTACCTTGCCCAAGGTGCGCAAAAGTGTTGATTTTCCAATCCCGTTTATTCCTACGATGGCACATAGCTCCCCGTTGTTCAATTCAAAGGAAATATCCTTTACAATAGGTATTTCTGCTTTCTTTGACCGATAACCAATAGTAAGCTGATGTATATTCAGGGTTGTATGTCTTGCGTCTTTATCGATGATCTTTACGTATTACCAATATGCTATTCCTGTTTTCCATTGCCATAATATAAATCTAATATCCTAATTCTAATTCTAATTGTTCTGTTCAAAATATCATTTTTCTTTTTCGCACCAACAACCAGATGACCACAGGTGCCCCCACAATGGATGTAATCGCATTAATAGGCAGCACATTGGCGGAGTTAGGTAATTGAGCAATGGTATCACAAAGCAACATCAGAACAGCTCCGTACAAAAATACAGCAGGTAGTAATATGCGATGATCCATAGTTTGGAACAGTTGTCTGGTAAGGTGAGGTACTGCTAGTCCTATAAAGGCAATGGGCCCGGCAAATGCAGTGATGCCACCTGCCAATAGTCCTGTTGCAATAATGATTAGTAATCTAGATTTTTTAAGAGCAACACCTAGGCTTTTTGCATAATTCTCACCCAATAAAAAGGCATTAAGACTTTTAAGAGATAGGACACCAGCTAAAAGACCAATAAAAACAATAGTTGCCAATATACTAAGTTGAGTCCACGTGAGGTTTCCTACGGACCCATAGGACCAAAATATAAATCGTTGCAACTGTTCTGCGTCTGAAAAATAAGCTAAGACACTTACGATAGCTGCTGTAATACTCCCAAACATCAGGCCAATAATCAATAAGGCCATGGTATCCTTTACCTTATTTGCGACGAGCATAACTACAGCCAAAACCAAGAAACTACCTAAGCTTGCTGCTATGGCTAGCGATACATCGTTGACCATGTTTAAAACAGTTATCCCAGAGAAAATTGAACCACCCATTAATAATAATGCGGCGCCAAGACTTGCCCCTGAGCTTATTCCCAATACGAAAGGGCCAGCCAAAGGATTTCTAAAAAGCGTCTGCATTAGAAGACCGCTTACGGCCAAACCACCGCCAACTAAAATAGCGGTTAGGGCTTTGGGTAGCCTATAGTCCATGATTATATATGTCCAAGAAGGGGTGTCAATACTTCCTCCAAATACGATGTGTATAGTTGCGCTAAAAGGAATGGAAACACTACCTAGGCTAATATTCAAAACTGTAGTAAGCAACAGCACAACGCATAAAATAATAAACCAGAGGCGGTATGTGTTGCTTTTTATCTTCATTTTAAAGCTTGAAAAAAGAAAGGGGTATGCTCTGGAAGTAGTTCTGGATGGAATATATGAACTAAGTCCTTTAGTATGATATCTGGGCGTTGTGGTCCAAGTTCATAAAATAATAACCCACCTGTTGGACCTGTTGTAGCAGCGAATGTAAAGATATTTTTATTTGTAAAAGCTTCAAACTCTTTATAGTGATTATTAGCTTGTGACATCTCGCTGTAGGCTTTAAACTGAGATGGTGATACCCAAAATTCAGCTGTTTGTCCTTTTTCCAATACTGTTTCCAGACTTAGCGATAGGCTTCCGGTACCCTCAGTATCGAACCATAAATAATCTGCATTGGCATCGGTTATAAATTGTGCCGCCCAACTTTCGCCTGCTGGTAAATACCAGACGTCTTTGTAAAGTGCCCCGCTTAGCACGGTTGGCTTCTTATTGGCTTGTTGGGCCAACTCTTTTACTGCGTTATAGTCTTCGGTTATTTCATTAAAAATAAGATCCGCTTCCTCCTGTTTTTCCAATAGGACGCCAAAGAACTTTATCCATTCCGCTTTACCCAAAGGCGTTTGTTCGGTCCACTCTCCATTGTATAATACGGGTATTCCAGCCTTTTGTAATAG
>CBDUKC010000139.1:0-7951 GCA_965367705.1 uncultured Maribacter sp.
GCTACGGCAAAAGAGTTTACATCTATACCGATAAGTTTTAGGATTTCCTCTCCCAAAAACAAAAAGGCTACCATAATACAGGCAGCTACAATCGATGCTTTTTCGGATTGTATATGCCCTACTTTTTTGCGAAGCCCTATGATAATGGGAATACTACCCAAAATATCGATCACAGCAAATAATACCATGCTTGCAGTCGCTATTTGTCTTAATTCGAAATTGAATGTCATTTTTTAAAATTTTTGCAAATTTACGTCTAATAGTATCCATTTAGATTTTATTTCTAATAATATCTACAGAATGGATGCTCTTAAAATGATGTATATTGCCAACTTAAAAAATTCTAATGTTTCAACTGGGAAAAACCATAGTATCCGAAGAAATCATTGAAAATGATTTTGTATGTAATCTTTCGGCCTGTAAAGGGGCTTGTTGTATAGATGGTGACGCTGGTGCTCCCTTAGAGGATAAGGAGACAGAGATTTTAGTTGATATTTATGCCAAGGTTAAGCCATTTTTAAGACCAGAAGGCATCAAGGTGATAGAGGAAGTAGGAGCTTTTGTGAAAGGGGATGATGATGAATGGGAAACCCCTTTAGTAAACGGAAGTGAGTGTGCCTATGTTTTTTTTGATGATAAAAAGACGGCTAAGTGCGGTATAGAGGAAGCATATAACCAAGGTAAGATTAAATGGAAAAAACCGGTCTCTTGCCATTTGTACCCAGTAAGGATAAGGGAGTACACAGAATTGACTGCAGTGAACTATCATAAATGGCAAATTTGTGATCCTGCCTGTTCTTTGGGAGAGGAGTTGCAAGTGCCAGTATATAAGTTTGTAAAGGAAGCCCTAATTCGCAAATTCGGTGAAGAATGGTATTCTGAATTGGAAGCTGTTGCAAAGGAGCACCTTAAATAGTGGGTATGTGAAGCAATATTTTTGTGCCGGCAGCTACATTTGACCGGTCGTATATGTCTATAATCTCTACGTGAAATGAATTCTGGTAATCCTTTGAAAAGTTGGCAAGACGTTCCTTTGTAATATCTATCCCTATAGACTTTCGTTTTAAAACCTTACCTTCTTTTATCTTTTCTGCCCTATCTCTCCCCACTCCGTTATCCGTAATTGCGATATTAATAAAACCTGCTTCACCAGAGCTTACCGCTAGGGATATGTTTTTCTCTCCCTCTTTTGATGATAGTCCATGCCAAAGCGCATTTTCTAAAAAGGGTTGCAGAATAAGTGAAGGAATTTTTACAGTATGAATATCAATATCCTCGCTTACGCTAATTTTAAAATTGATGTCGTTAGAAAATCGAATATTCTCAATGTTCATATATAGTTCTACCGTTTCTAATTCCTCTGCCAACGGAATTTCTCGTTGCGAGGAAGCTTCCAGAATTTTTCGAACCAGCTTAGAGAATTTATTGAGGTAGTGTACCGCGTTCTTTTTATCGTTGTTGATAATGTAAAGCTTTATGGAATTTAGGGAATTAAACAGAAAATGGGGATTCATTTGACTCCGCAACATGGTCTGCTCAAGTGTCAACATTTTTTTTTCGTTACTCAATTGGTATTGTCTGTATAGAATGTAAAGGATGCCGGCCAAAAGAATAAGGGACAAGGCGCCAATGAGAAGAAGGGTCCGGTTCTTTCTCAATTTAAGTCTTACGATTTCATTCTGTTTCGCTAAAACCGCTATTTCATTTCCTTTTTTCTCATAATCGTAACGGAATAGTATATCGTTCACGTAGCGTATGGTCCCGTCGTTTAATATTTCTTGGTCCAAGGCTATACCTTTATTTTTGTATGCCAAGGCTTTTTGATAGTCCTTTGTTCTTTCATACAATGTTGAAAGGAGATGACTTGCCTGTGCTAGTTCGTCCCTGAGATTATGGGTTTCGGCTATGGAATAACTCTTCAATAGGCTTTGTTCTGAATTCTTGTTTTGGTTTATCTTTAGTTGTGCCCAGCCTAGATTATTGTAAAGGCGGGCTAGTATAAAGAAATTGCCCATTTGAATGGCCTTAGGCATCGTTTCTTCTATAAGTATCAGGGCTTCTTTATATTGCTCTTTTTTGATGTAAACTTTTGCAATGCTATTCTTGCAAATTACAAATCCCATTGTGTTGTTTATCGCTTCGTTGTAGGAAAGGGACGTGTTGTAATTTTCTAAGGCCTCGTCCAGCATTCCCATTTCTTCTTGGCATTTGCCTATATTTTGATGGTTGATGGCCAGCCCCAGAACGTTATTCAATGCTGCTTCTAATTTCATGGAACGTTCAAAATAAGAAATAGCCAAATCGTACTGCTTGAGCTTAAGGTATAAGTTGCCAATACTATTTAGTGAAACGTTAATACTCCGCTTGATTCCTTCGGAAGGATTCTGAATTGCTTCCGCAAGCTCCAGTGCTTGTTGGTTAAAATCCATTGCGGTCCTTATGGATGCGGTACGCCTGTAGACAACTCCTAGGTAATTAAGACTGGAAATTTCGAACTCTATGTTATTTGCCTCTTTTGCAATTGCCAACGCCTCTTGATGTAGTTCTATCGCTTTGCTATAATTGGAGATGTTACGGTAAGTGCGTCCCAATTCACTAAGGGCATAGGACTCGCCTGCCAAATATCCTTTTTCTCTGGATTTTTGACTGAAATAACGCATGGCAACAGTATCGGTTCTATATTCGCGTAAGGTTTTGTGTATTTCAGTAAAGGAAGTAGGAGCGATAGCGATAAGACTATCAGTACGATGTTCAAAAGTGTCCGGGACACGTTGTGCGCTTAATGCGTAAGTACATAGGACATAGCAAACCAATATGGTGATCCACTGTTTTCTGTGCTTGTTAAGGTTGAAATATTCACAAAGTTTCTCTAAGACCATAGGTGTGTGAATAAGAACCATTTACAACAAATCTAGGAAATCAGATTTTTTTTGTCTCGATACGGGAATTTTGTGGTTAGACTTTAGAACAACGTAGCCATCGGTTTTTAAAAACTCCTTAATCTTGTTAAGATTGATAATGTACGAGTTGTGAATTCTAAAAAAGGAGTCGTTAGGAAGCAGGGCATTAACTTCCTTTAATTTTTTTGTGAGTACGATTTTGTGACCATCGGATAAGAAAATAGTACTATAATTTCCATCAGATTCTGCATAGAGAATTTCGTCGCTTTCTAAAAAAATCAACTTGCCATCAGTACTTAGGGTAATCTTCTTGTTAATAGATCTCGAATTAAAATTCAATAGTATTTGTTCTAGTTTTTCTGCAGTAAAGTTTCGGCTGTTGAATTTTTTAATCTTTACTATGGTATCCCTAAGGTCATCGGTGTCTATAGGCTTAAGTAGATAATCAATTGCTTCGTTCTTTAGTGCCTTTATAGCGTATTGGTTATATGCGGTTGTTATGACTACAGGAAAGTTTTTATTCGAAAGTTTTTGAATGAACTGAAAACCATCCATGGTAGGCATTTCTATGTCTAAAAACAAACAGTCTGGAGTGTGTTTGCCTAGGTATTCAAGGGCCTCAAATGGATTCGTAAAAGATGCTGATACGCTTATTTCATCACTTAAATTAGTGAGCTCCCAAGAAAGACTTTGTAAAGCCTTTATTTCATCATCAACTAGTACTGCTTCTAACATAATATATGGAAATCAAAAAGGAAAGTTAGTTAAAAATAATATTTAGGTGTAATTAGTAGTGGATTTATGTGTCAATGGAAGTTTATTTGGTATAACTGGACGAATATATATATAAATTGATTTTATCTATAAAGCTCATTTAATTGTAGGAATTTATGTACAAGTAAAATTTCTTAAACCATGGTATTTTTATGATTCTTCCGTTTACACAATAAAATAAGCAGATTATACATCGCACCTATTTTTTTTTGGTTCTTCTACTAATTTCGTAGGGTAGTTAGCATGGATGTGAGTTTTATACTTAATTCGTTAACCTTAAAACTAAGGCTGCACCAAAATTTTATAGCCATGAAAAAATGTTTTATCATGTTTCTATTCTTTCTCCTATCACTTTTTACCGCATTGGTTTTTAGTAGAGAGGATGAAACTAATATTATGAATCATGATCAAAGCAATACGGTAGTTAGTAATCTTCAAAATAAGCAACTTAGCCCCCAATAGGTATGTATTCCCTAGCGATAAAATTGATGAAAATTATCATTTTAGGTGTTTTTCCTTTGCTCTTAATTTCAAGCGCTGGTAAAGACACCAAGTTAATTCCATTAGCTCTAAATGGTACATATATGTTACAGTTGGAAGAGGGTTTACTGTATAACGTTTCAGGAGTCATAAGTTTTAATACAGCGATGGAAACAGCTGCAAATGGGAGTTGTTTTAGTGTTTTAGAACTTAATTTTTTGGGTGATGATGAGGTTTTGCCACACCACATGGAGGTAATGGTTTCTAAAGAGAGTAACACCAGCACATTGCCTTTAGGAAATTATAAGGTTGGTACGGTAGATAGTTTTTTAAATCCATCAAACAGTCTTTTTGCAGCATTTAGCAGTGATGTCTTGGGGGAGCAGCTTTATTTTACTAAAAATGGAAATATTCGTATTACTCATTTTTGCAAGACTAGTGTTAAAGGCACTTTAAGTCTAGTCTTAGAGAATCAAGTAGGCAAAACAATACGTATCAAAGGTGATTTTGATGCGAGATAATAGTGTAATCATAACAAGAAGTACGGCTCTGTAACCATGTTTTGAGCGTCAGACAATCATAGTAATCGTAGAGCTTGTCTTAGCGGTTGCTGGCCTAAAGATAGGTTTCGGGGGAACTACCTTAATTTAGTGCTTGACGGGCATTTTCATCTAATGAGGCATGGAGAGCCGTACGTTATGATATTTTACTTGGGAAAGAAGCCCTATAATTTTATAAACCGAAAAGTGTAACCAGAGACTTTTCGGTTTTTTTATTGGATAGTATTCTGAGGAGTGGATGTAATGTGGTTTTAAGTAAACCTGATATTACCCTTAAAATTTTAGCGCAGTGTACGATTCCCTTACATCTCATGAGGAATGTTCGAAGGTAGCTTGGGAATAGATGTAGCTGGCACCTTGGGTGCTATGGGAATTTTATCAGGTCTTTATTCCAAGCACTGAAAAACCATAAGAGATTAGTTCTAGTTTCTGGATTGTTTTGGTGCTCCAGCTTAGGAGTACTAATCGTTACGCTTGTTTTTCTCTTAAGGTATATTCGAAATACAATTTTGGATAAACAAAAAAGTAAAACGTAGGTGATGAGTAGGTATATATATTGGGACATATACAAATAAACGAAAAAGTAGTACTATACTTACTTCCGTAGTATGTAGTTCATCGAAAGGTTATTTTTTTTCGATGAACTACCATCAGAGTTTTATAATATAAGCTATTTTGCTAATGCTAACGGGCATAAATGGGTACTTCAGACTAGAATTATCTAAAAAATCATATGGTGGATTGTAGAAGAATCAATCGTTCTTTTCTTGATTAGGAGTTTTGGTCTACCGTGCTTATAAAAAGTCATCTACCTTTTTATAAGCTGCTATGACAGCCAGTTCACCATCTTTATCTGGTCTGGAATTTCCGTGTTCCATTCCCAGTACGCCTCCAAAATTTTTGCTGTTTATGAACTTAAAGACATTGGTATAGTTGATTTCTCCTGTGGTAGGTTCGTTGCGACCAGGGTTATCACCAATCTGAATGTAAGCTATCTCATCCCAACATGCTTCCATATTAGGAATTAAGTTTCCTTCTTGAATTTGTTGATGATAAATGTCAAATAGTATTTTACATGAAGGTGAATCCACAGCCTTACAAATCTCATAAGCTTGAGGAGATTCTGTTAGAAATAGGCCAGGATGATTCCTAAAATTTAAAGGCTCTAGAACCATGGTTATATTATGAGTTTCTAGCAATGAGGAAGCTTGTTTAAGGGATTCCACCACATTGGCTGTTTGGTATCCCATATTTTGTTTCAAATCTACATGGCCTGGTACAACCGTCATCCATTTGGCATTTACTCTTTTAGCAACTTCTATAGACGTTTTTATATCCTCTAAGAACTCAGTTCTTTTGGTACGGTCTCCAGAAGCTAGATTAGGCTCTTTCCAATAAATTTGATGGGCTACGAATACACCCATTTCTAAGCCCCTTTTTTGCATGGTTTCAGCCATCTTTTCTTGTAGAGCAATGTCACGACCTTTCATGCCATTGTCTTCGAAAGCGGTAAAACCCTGATCTGCCATAAAGTTCAGCTGATCTATGGGGTCTTCACCGGCAAGGTGTTTAAACATACCCAAATGTGGGGCATATTTTAGGTTAAAGCTGTATGCCTCTTTTTTTTTGTTAGCGGTTCTTGCGTATGAAAAGACCCCACCGACCGAAATTGCTCCGCTTGTTAGCGCTGTTTTTTGTATAAAACTTCTTCTTTTCATGGGTCTGCTATTAAGTATTTAGGGACTAAGCTTTCCCAGTAATGAAAGCTAAACCGGCAATGTTTTCTTTACAAGGACCAAGCCTTACCGCCCGTTAGTTCTTGTGTATCTGCGCATCCAATATATTCTCCTGGAACTGGTAGATAAGCCAATACCTCTTCTCCTACATATTCAGAGGTCTTATATCCCCAGATAGTCAAACCTCTTAGATTATCTGCAAAAGTGAAGCGGGAAATTCCATCTTCAAGATTTGCTTCACGTCCTTCTGCCACAGCTTCATTGTAACTGTTGACCATATCCATATAAGTAACCTTTTCCTCCTTGCTTACTTTTAGGGCGGCTGCCAAAACGGGCTCTAGGTCTTCCGAGGTAAGGTCTTCTATTTTTTCTTTGCCGCTATCTGCCAAGGCTTTATCCATAAATTTTGACATGGACATTTGGAGTAAATCTTGCTGCTCTTTTTCCATTACTTCTTTCGCAAAGCGGTCTATAAAAATATCTACTTGAACCTCAGAGGCAGAGGGGGTATCCGTTTTTGGTAAGATGATATCTACCAACTTAGTTAGAACACTACCTTGTTCCATGGTAAAAAATTCCGGGGCCCAAGTGATGGTGGGTTCGGTTTTACAGCTTTGTACTAGACTTAGGAGAGTAGGCGTGGCTACGGTATACCCTAAGGCCATCCCCATATTCTTAAGTGCTTTTCTTCTATCCATTATATTGTTCCTTTTTTAAGTTGATTAACGGCATGGTCAGCAGCTCTTGCTGTAAATGCCATATAGGTTAACGATGGGTTTACACAACTTGCTGAGGTCATGAAAGATCCATCTGTTACATAAACATTAGGAACGTCATGAAGCGCATTATTGCCATCCAAAACGGACGTTTTTCGGTCCCTACCCATACGGGCGGTACCCATTTCATGTATTCCCAGACCCAAAGCTGTTTCCCTATCAAAAGTTTGAATATCTCGTGCACCTGCTTTTTTAAGCATATCGGCTGCAGACTGCATCATATCTTTCCTCATATTAAGCTCGTTTTGTTTGAATCCAGCGTCAAATGTAACCGTAGGAAGGCCCCATTGGTCTTTTTTATCATAATCCAAAGTAAACCTGTTATCTTCATACGGCAGTACTTCACCAAATCCACCAAGCCCCATCGTCCAACCTCCGGGTTTTAGTATGTTTTCCTTTAAATCTGTACCATAAGCAAGCTCTGTTACTGTATCTTCCCAGTTGCTCCTGGATGCTCCGCCTTGGTACCCAAAACCTCTAATATAATCTCTTTTCTCCGAGTCGGTTCCAAGGTTTCGGAACCTTGGTACGTAAATGCCATTAGGTTTTCTGCCTTTATAGTACTTGTCTTCGAAACCATCAAACTTGCCGGAAGCGCCAACTCCCAAATGGTGGTCCATTATGTTACGGCCTAATTGGTCGGAGTCATTACCCATTCCGTTAGGAAAACGGTCAGATTTTGACTGCATTAATATAGAGGTAGATGCTATTGTAGAGGCACAAAG
>CBDUKC010000140.1:0-7949 GCA_965367705.1 uncultured Maribacter sp.
GCTACTTAAAAGAAAACGTCTTTATTTCCTTGAAGGGAGAACTATCTAGTTTCTCTATTGCTTCCCTATACGTTTTCCAATCTTTGGTAAAAAAAGAATTGGTTTTATCTAAAGCACTTTTAAGTTCCGCCTCCGCATATTCGATAAGGTCGCGCTCCGTTTTTGTAATACCCGTTTTGCGAGAATTGGTATACCGTCTTGCCGTACCAATACGTTGCATAACGGTAATTTCAGGATTACGGGTTATGCCTTGTCGTTTGTCCACAGTACCCAAGTACAAGGCAATCACGGAATCGATCTGTTTCACCATATCTTTAGAAGCCTTGATTTGATCTTTGTATTTCTTCTCGTCCAGCGCTTTCAGGTCCTTGCTATAGTTGCCGGCAACGGTTTTACTCGCTACAAGTTGTTTAACAGCATCCGCAGCGGTCTGACTCATCTTTTCTATACTTTTTCCTGTAGTATAGACCTCATTGATAGCAGCGGTATTTTCAGGTAGTCTAGGATCCGACTTTACTGTAATCCTAGCCTCATCCGTTACGTTGCCAAAACTCATTTTAATCGTGTATGTTCCTGGCTTTACATCCATTCCACCAGATTCCATTTTATTTTTTTGGATTGTTCTTGAAGCTCTATCTGGACCTTTTTCATCCATTCCCCAATAGATTCGATGAAAACCTGCTTTCTCTGGAGTCTTATATTTTAGGGTACGCATCAGACGGTCTCCATCATAAAAATCGAACTGTATGGAATCCATTTTCTGTACTCCAGTTAGTTTTTTGTCAATGTTAGTGTCAGATACACTCTCGCTTTCTTTTACCCCGTCATCCGCAGTGTCACCTTCATCTTCAGTTGTTCCGTCTCCTTCTTTCTTTTCGGTACTTTTCTTTTTACCTTCTTTTAAAAAGTAGGTAATCATGGCACCTTCTTTTTTGTTTTCCGCGTTGTACATGGCATCTGCACCAAATCGACTTCCAGTGGGCTGCTGATATGCCGCTTGATATGCAGTTGGTGGGGTAAATAGTTTGGCATCTTTTTCAAGGATAGATTTGTCCGCAGCCAAGGCGCGTAAAGGTCTTATGTCATCCAATACCCAAGCTGCACGACCAAAGGTTCCTATTACCAAGTCGTGTTCCCTAGGGTGTATGACAAGGTCTTTTGTAGAAACTGTTGGGAAACCTTCTGTCCATTTTTGCCAGTTAGAGGCCCCATCAAAGGATATGTAAAGTCCGTCATCGGTTCCTAAAAACAGCAAGTTTGGGTTTTCTAAATCTTCAACAATACTTAAGGTGTAGCTTTGCACATCGGTCGCATCTACAATACGCTCCCATGTTTTGCCGTAGTTTTTAGTGCGATATGCATAAGGGGTATAGTTGAACCTTCGGTAGTCGTTTGCAATCAAAAGTGCTTCTCCTTTGTTTTTACTGGACGCTTTGATTTGTGGAATCCAGCTTCCCGCAGGTAGCCCCTTTATATTCTGTGTAACCTCGTTCCAAGTCGTTCCACCGTTCTGTGTAAAATGTACCTTCCCGTCGTCTGTGCCAACCCAAAGCATATTTTTTTCTACCGGTGAAGGTTCTATCACCAAAATTGTAGTATGATTTTCGGCTCCGGTGGCATCCATACTTAGTCCGCCACTTTCGCTTTGTTTTTGTTTTTCTGGGTCGTTTGTGGTCAAATCAGGAGAGATTATGTTCCAGGTAAGCCCCTTATCTGTAGTTTTATGCACGAACTGACTACCAAAATAAGCTGTACTGTTATCAAATGGGTCTTGCCCAATGGCCGAGTTCCAATTGAAACGAAGTTTGGTTTTAGCATCCGGAGGAGTAGGACGTACGGTGTAATTATTACCAGTGATGTGGTCGTATCGAGAAACGCTTCCTTGCTGACTCATGGTGTAGCCAAATTGTGAATTATCTAAATCCGGCACTACATCAAAACCATCTCCAAAACTAATTTCCTGCCAGTAGCTATTGCGAATTCCTTGATCTCGCCATACATAGGCTGGACCTCTCCAAGAACCATTATCCTGCATTCCGCCATATACGTTATACGGAAATTCATTATCCACGTTAATGTGATAGAATTGTGCTACCGGAATATTACCAACAAAACGCCATGATTTACCGCCATCTCTGGTAATGTTCATTCCTCCATCGTTACCGTCCATCATAAACTGTCCGTTCTCCGGATGTATCCACCACGCATGATGGTCTGGATGTACGCCATTATTAGCTCTGTAGGCTGGCATAAGTTCTGAAAAGTTCTTACCGCCATCTTCTGAAACATTTATATACGTAAATACAGAATAGATTCTATTTTCATTTTGTGGGTCTACATAAATTTCAGAATAGTAAAATGGTCTGTTCCCAATATCAGCTTTATTGTTAATCATCTTCCATTTAAAGCCACCATCTTCAGATTTGTACAAAGCGTTCTTTTTAGCTTCTACCAAAGCGTAGACGATATCTGGTTTTCCGGGTGCTATGGCAATACCAATACGTCCAAGGTTACCCTTTGGAAGTCCGTCTTCCTCTGTAATTTGTTTCCAATTCTTTCCGCCGTCATGGGTCATATACATACCGCTACCTTTTCCACCTGAATTAAAAAACCAAGGGTCACGCTTATGTTCCCACATCGCTACTATTAATTTATTTGGATTGCTGGGGTCCATGACCATATCTGCAACACCTGTTTTATTGTTGACAAATAAGATGTTTTCCCAAGTTTCACCTCCATCGGTCGTTTTATAAACACCACGTTCCGCATGCTCGCCCCAAGGAGAGCCAATGGCACCAACATATATGGTATTTGGGTCGGTGGGGTCTATTTTAATGCGATGTATATGCCTAGTTTTCTCTAAGCCCATTGCTTTCCAGTTCTTACCACCATCTAAAGAACGGTATACCCCGAAACCACCATTAAGACTGTTTCTTGGGTTTCCTTCACCAGTTCCCACCCATATAACCGATGGATTTGATTGTTGGATGGCGACCGCTCCAATGGATGCTGTTAATTCCTTATCAAAAATCGGTTCCCATTTAATACCTCCAGAAGTAGACTTCCATAGGCCACCTGAGGCTGTGCCTACATACATAACATCTGGATTGGAGTGTACTGCATCTATGGCTGTAACTCGGCCACTCATGCCACCTGGTCCAATGTTTCGTGGCTTTAGGTCTTGCATCAATTTCATATCGAAATTTTGTGCTAGTGCAGCACTAATGCTAAAAAGGAAAACTAGAGATCGTAAAACGTACTTCATTAAATATATGTATTAATTGTTATTTTTTAATATATTGATTTTCAATTATTTGTGTTATTATTTTCTATTGATGTCCTAGATGACATCCGCAGCCGGGTAATGTGAAACTCTGTGCCTCTTCATGCCAAGGAAAAGCAGCGCTATATTTGTTGTTTTCCCACCAAAATTGCTCTCTATCGGCCTCGGTATTGCCGACTTCATTCATGGTAGCGGTATCGTATAGTCGTCCATTGACCATCGTATGCGTCACGGTTTCGGTATGACGTATATTTTCTAGTGGATTTTTTTCTAAAATAATAATATCGGCCAGTTTCCCTTCTTTTAGAGAGCCTATTTCGTCTCCTGCACCTATATAACGCGCTCCATTAATGGTAGCAGCTTCAAGCGCCTCTATATTCGTCATACCCCCTTGATGCAGCATCCATAGTTCCCAATGTGCACCTAGACCTTGTAGTTGTCCATGTGCCCCTAAGTTTACTTTAACACCTGCATCTGTAAGTGCTTTGACAGTTTTGGATACCAATATA
Source organism: uncultured Maribacter sp. (assembly GCA_965367705.1). Classification (GTDB taxonomy): domain Bacteria; phylum Bacteroidota; class Bacteroidia; order Flavobacteriales; family Flavobacteriaceae; genus Maribacter. The sequence goes on from CBDUKC010000140.1 coordinate 3,793, forward strand.
TGCCCGTTTTTATACTCTTCGTCAGGTACCATGGTACGGTGTCTTGAGCGCGCATCAACAATAGCTCTTGGGGTGTATTTCAGTAATTTTTCGTTCTCCCAAACCTTAACTTTTTGGTAGAAATAATATTCTCCGCTCATACCGCCATAGTTAACGATAAGGGTAGGAGTATAGCCTGTTTTACTGGTCTTCCATAATTCTAGTACATCTTTATATACCGGTGCTACGGGAATATTGTGTTCAACACCCGTATGCCCATCCATAATCATCGTCATATTCGTATAAAACGTAGAACCACCTTCTGGAACTACATTAATTCCCAGTTCACGAGCAGCTTGCATCACCTGTTGGCGCTGTTCCCTCCTTGGCTGATTGTAACTTTTAACGGACTGTGCTCCGTATGCTTTTGTTCTACGAATAGAGGAGCGCGCATCATCTAAGCTATTTATTGGCGCTTTAAAATCTCCTTCAGCTCCATATAGTATGATACCTGTCGAATATAATCTTGGGCCCACCATATTCCCACTTTTGATGAGCTCTGCCATAGCGAAGATAGATTCCGAATTAGCAGATGGATCATGGGCCGTGGTCACACCAAAGGCTAGATTCGCATAGAATTGCCAATGCTTTTGTGTGGTTAAACCGTAACGGAAACCACCAACATGAGCATGCGCATCTACAATACCTGGCATGATGGTTTTGCCTGCTACATCATATATTTTAGCATCCGATGGAACGGAGATTTCTGATGTTTTTCCCATACGCTCTATCTTATTCCCGTTTACGATAAGCGTTCCATTTTCTATAACGATACCGTTTTCCATAGTAATGATACGGGCATTGGTAAAGGCTATTTTCCCTTTAGGTTTATCCATTGTAGCTGTTAGTCCAATTTTGGAACCTATAGTATCCATTTTAGCTACCGTTTTGGGAGATCCAGGTAAAAAGGTATAGCGGTCTTTAATAGCATTTGAGAAGTAAGCATCCCCTAATGTCCAATGTATGGTTTTACTATCTGACGACCAATGAAGGTTTATACCGGCATCTTTAGCAATCTGGGAAACCGGTACTATGGTAGATTTGTTATCTAAATCTATGGTCTTACCATTTAGTAATAAGGGCGCTATGTAAGCTTTATGTAGGTTCGTAAATGCAATCCATTTATTATCCGGACTTGGCACGAGTCGGTTTGCATATTTGGACTTTAGGTGGGTACGTTCTTCTTCTCCGTTGAGGTTAACCGATTTTAATTCCTTGGTCAGGCTACCAAAATAGGTGCCTCCGTTTTGATAGAAAATCCGACTGCCGTCTGCTGTATATTGTGGATATTCACCTTCTTTCGTAAGTCGCTTTAAATTACTTCCATCGGTGTTAATAGTATAAATACCAGCGTTTTTACCAAAACTAAGGCCTTGGTCAGAATTACCGGATTCCTTGTGAAAAACAATTTGATTCCCAGACGGACTAAAGGCTGGATTTCTGAAAATACCTTTTTCACTGGTTATTTTTATAACCGTACCTCCTTGTGCAGGAATTTTACAAACTGTTCCTAATTGCGAATCGTTCCAGGTTACAAAAACCAATTCCTTACCGTTTGGTGAAAATGAAGGTTCCGATTCAAAATCTGTGGCATCGGTTAATCGTTTCGGTTTTCCATTGGGTAGTTTTTTAGACCATAAATGACCCAGAGCGTTGAATACTAAAGTTTTTCCATCAGGAGATGTCACCGCATGGCGAATTACCTTAGGGTCAAAGGTGTCCATATCTACAGGATTATTAAAGTGGACTGTTTCCGCAATGGGTATCGTAGCATCAATGGTGAAGGGGATATTGGTAACTTCTAGGGTATTGATATCTATTTTATAAATTTTACCCTTATTCCAGAAAACAAGCGCTTCATCTCCTGGTAACCAGCTGTAATTAGGGTACACGCCAAATATTGCCCAAGCTTCTTGCTGATCTTTGTTCAAATCATCAAAAAGTGGCCATTCTTCTCCGGTTGCTAAATCATGTAGGAATAGTACCGTTTTTGTACGAACTCTTTTTACAAAGGCCATCAAGGTTCCATCTCTAGATAATTGCGGTCTGGCAGCACCTCCCGGGCCTCTGGTCACCGTTGCGGTTTCTCCAGTCTCAAATTCATACCTTTTAATGGCGTATATCTGCTTGTTAGGGTCTTTGTTGTATTGAAAATAACCTCCAGGGTATACATCTTCACTGTAATATAGGTATTTCCCATCGGGTGAAATACAAGGTTCGTTTACATCTTGTTGGTCGTTTTTACGTTTGGTCAGTTGTACCCCTGCACCACCAGTTTTGTGATATTGCCAAATTTCTCCTGCGCCAAGTGAACGTTGAGAGGTAAAGTGTTTTCTTGCTACAATATAGTTCCCATCTGGTGTCCAATACGGGTTGTTCAACAGCCGGAGACTTTCTTTGGTAACGGCTTTTGCATCTGAACCATCTCCGTTCATCACCCATATGTTATCTCCACCATCGGCATCACTGGTAAATGCTATTTGTTTTCCATCTGGACTAAATCTTGGCTGTACCTCAAAAGGGATTCCGCTGCGCAAGGCCTTTGCTTTACCACCACTAATGGGCATGGAATAGATATCACCAAGCATATCAAATACTATGGTTTTACCGTCTGGACTCACATCAATATTCATCCAAGTACCCTCATTCGTGGTAAAACTGTGGTCTTTATAATTGAATTCAGATCCAGGGTTAGAGACATCCCATTTCTTTGAATCTTTTTCGTCTTCTTGGGCTTGAATAGACAAGGTTGCCGCCATCAGTGTGGCGAGAAGTAATTTTCTGGTCATTTTTGGAAAGGATATTAGTCTGCTAAATATAGGAAAAAGGAAGGGTGTATTTCTTAAAAGGGTGTTAACAGTGTATTTGAATGACCACTATTTGGTTGAAATCATTACGCATTTAAGAACTACACCTTTATTAATAATCATCTAGAAAACGTAACAAATACCTTGATCTAACGTCCTATCAGTGCATCAATCAAATCAAAACCAATGAAAAATCAATTAACCCTGAAGCTTAGGATTTTAATAACGACAGTAGTTACCTTCCTGGTATGGGGTCATATAGCTTGGGACTATGCCCACGACGGTATACCTGTACATTACATTTTACACAGTAAAGATATGCCCGGTATACCTAATTGGTGGGGTGCAATAGTGTTGCCTTTCTTTACTTATTTTTTGTTGTTTCGTATGTCTAAAAGACTTAAAGAAACTGAAAATAAAGAATCACTAAAACTAATCGGTTTACGTTTTTTAGGAGGCATACTGTTTGCAGTAAGTATTTCGGTCAGTTTTATGAATGGAATTGACATTACCGATTACATCATGGGTTTGATTTTTCTTTTGGCCTTTTTCTTTCCTTTATATAAATCGGAATATTTATTGGGTTGGGTTCTTGGTAGCTCATTTTCATTTGGAGCCATTATCCCTATTGGCTTTGGGAGCATATTGGCTTTACTATTTTTCATTTTTTATAAACTATCAATGTTCATGAAGGGATTGGTAAAGCCAAGCAATACTGTTTGAATTTAAGTTTCTTTTCCCTTTTTACGAAAGGGACTTCTAAACCATTTCTGATAAGTCATTTTATTTAATAAAGACGCGCCATCCATTTTATTATTGGAACATGCATTTTATCGAAACGACTCACAATTAAACAATAAACATAGCATCATAGAGTTTTTAGGGTATCCAAATCCAACCATTAGTGCCCTTTACTATGAAAAAACTATCAGCAGTACTATTAATTACGATACTTATTTTTACCGGTTGTTCTGATGAAACAACCACTTTCGATGTAGAAAATCCAAGAGTAGATCTTACAATGGAAGAAAGTAATGCTGTAATCTCAAATGGAATCAAAAACGAGAATAACGGTATTTTAAGTATTTATTTTGAGCATGAAATATCCGGAAAAAGTGCTGGACTACTTTCAAAATCAACGAGTGATTTTCATCTTAATTTGGTAGGCCAAGTATCAAGACCCGAGTTTGATACCAGTTCTAACCTTACTGCTACACACGTAGATTATCAAGATAATTTCGCATATGTTTCATATAATACAATAGGTCAAACGTTTGCAGGCGCTGTAGATGTTATTGATTTAAGCAATCC
>CBDUKC010000141.1:0-7862 GCA_965367705.1 uncultured Maribacter sp.
AACCCAAAGTAAACCAACGAGAGCGAATGGAATAATGGTGTATTTTCCATAACGTATCGCATCTTTATAAGTGATGGCATTTGAAAACGGAATAGGGCGTAATTGTTCTGAACGCTGCTCAATACTGGCAAGCAATAATTCCGTCTTTTCTGGATTATCTGCAAGGTCTAATAGGTTGTATAACTTGTCCCCCACTTTTGGAAAATGTTTTCCGATCAATAGGGCCGCATCCTTTGGAGTAATGCCCTTTTTTACTTTAAACAGATAAAAAAGAGGTGTAAGAATATATCTGAAAAGCAGAAATAACTCTGTGCCAATAAAGAGCAAGAATAGTACTAGTCGTCCAGTAGAACTCAACCATAGGACATATTCTATACCCATGACAGCTAAAAAGAAAAGCAAGCCAAAAGCAAGGAACAACAGTATGCCCTTTATCAATTTTTGAGTGTAATGCTTGCGGATGAACTCGTTAAGTTTATCCAAGATGTTATCGTAAATGCGCAATTTGAACTATATTTAATACCAAGATACTTCTTATTGAATTTTTCAATTAGAAAATAGTGTTAAAAGCATCCATATGAAGGATTTAAAGTACCTAGCGGCATTAACATTGCCGTTATCCGCTATCCTAAGTTTCTATTTTAAGGAACAATGGAGTTTTTTTACACCTTTCTATGCCTTTGTTATTATCCCAATTTTAGAGCTCCTTCTCCCTTATGACACCAGTAATTTAGAAGGGAAAGAACGGGAGGAAAAAAAGAAAAGCAAGCTGTTTGATTGGATGCTTTATTTTAATCTTCCCTTGGTTTTTGGTCTTCTAGGGTATTTGTTATACGATGTTTCTACCCATACCTATCAAACGTATGAATTAGTAGGCTTGGTGCTTTCTATGGGAATTGTTTTAGGGACCAATGGCATTAATGTAGCTCATGAGTTGGGTCACCGCGATAACAAACTACAACGAACCTTAGCAAAAACCCTGTTACTGCCCTCCCATTATATGCATTTTTATATAGAGCATAATTTTGGACATCACGCCCACGCAGCAACTGCTGAAGACCCGGCTACCGCTAGGTTTAACCAATCGGTATACTCTTTTTGGATAAGTTCTACGCTTAGGCAATACGGGAGCGCTTGGAAGCTTCAGCATGAATTGTTAAAGCGAGACTCGCTACCCTTTTTATCTTTTAAAAACGATATGCTTTGGTATACGGGTATACAAATTAGCTATCTCATAGGGGTGTTTTTTATCTTTGGCGCTTTGGGATTACTCATCGCATTTTGTTCTGGTGTTGTTGGTTTTTTAATGTTGGAAACCGTCAACTATATTGAGCACTATGGCCTTATGCGTAAAAAATTACCTTCTGGTAGATATGAACGTGTGCGAGAAGTACATTCTTGGAACAGCAACCATGTCATTGGGCGAATCGTATTGTACGAGTTAACCCGTCATAGTGATCATCATTTTAAATCTTCCAAAAAATATCAGGTGTTGGACTATCATGATATTTCGCCACAAATGCCTTACGGGTATCCAACATCTATGGTACTCTCCTTTATTCCTCCTTTGTGGTTTAAATTAATGAACCCACGTATTCCAAAAGAAATGGGAATGACTACGTAGTGCATTTGTTTCTAGTGTTCACTATTATCTGATAGGTCCATACTTTTCTACTCCTAGCGCATACACTATCTTTGCGTTTCAATTTTTAGCTATGAGTCAAAAAGTTCGTGTTCGTTTTGCACCAAGTCCAACGGGACCCCTTCATATTGGTGGGGTTCGTACCGCATTGTTTAATTATTTGTTCGCAAAGAAACATGGTGGGGATTTTATTTTACGAATAGAAGATACCGATCAAAACAGATATGTTGAAGGTGCTGAAAAGTATATTATAGATGCTTTGGAATGGTGTGGAATTTCTTTTGACGAAAGCCCAGAAAAACCTCAAGATAAATTTGGCCCTTATCGTCAAAGTGAACGCAAGCATTTATATAAGGCATATGCCGATCAGTTAATTGAAAACGGGAAGGCATATTACGCCTTTGACACCTCAGAAAAGCTAGACTTTCACAGAAAAGACCATGAAGCAAAAGGGAAGACATTTATTTATAACTGGCATAACCGTTTAAAACTGGACAACTCACTTTCATTAATGCCAGAGGAGGTTGAAAAACGCTTGGCTTCAGGAGAAGATTATGTGATTCGATTTTTAACACCTCCGGATGAGAAGGTCCATTTAAAGGATATCATTAGAGGGGATATGGAAATAGATTCTAATGTGTTGGATGATAAAGTGCTGTATAAGAGTGACGGCATGCCTACTTATCATTTAGCAAACATTGTAGACGATCATTTAATGGAAATCTCCCACGTAATCCGCGGAGAAGAATGGCTTCCTTCCTTGGCGCTTCACCAGCAATTATATGACGCCTTTGGCTGGAAAGCACCTGAATTTGCGCACTTACCTTTGATCATGAAACCGGTTGGGAAAGGAAAACTGAGCAAGCGCGATGGCGAAAAAGGAGGCTTCCCCGTATTTCCATTGTCTTGGAATGAGTCTATAGGATATAAAGAAGCAGGTTTCTTTCCAGAGGCAGTAGTTAACTTTTTAGCGCTGTTAGGATGGAACCCTGGAACAGAGCAGGAACTATTTAGCTTAACTGAACTAGTAGAAAACTTCTCTTTAGAGCGCGTAAACAAGTCTGGAGCACGTTTTGACCCAGACAAGACCAAATGGTACAACCAACAGTACATGCAGTCTAAAAACGACGCTGAGTTGGCAGGTTTGTTTTTAATGGAATTAGAGAAGCATGCTAGCATAAATGAAAACAAGAGGAGCGCTGATTATGTAGAGCAAGTAGTAGGTTTAATTAAGGAAAGAGCCACATTTGTTTCTGATTTTTGGGAGCTAAGTGATTATTTCTTTGTATCACCAACGGCATACAATGAAAAAGCTGCCAATAAGCAATGGAAAGAGGGAACAACGGAAATCATGAATCAATTGTCTGGCGTTTTAAAAACACAGACGGATTTTTCTTCTGAAACGCTGGAGTCCAATGTAAAATCTTGGATTACGGATGCTGAGCTCTCTTTTGGAAAAGTAATGCCCCCCTTACGCTTAGTACTTGTTGGTGATATGAAGGGCCCTCATATTTTTGATATTATGGCGATGATTGGCAAAGAAGAGACCTTGAATCGAATAGAAAAAGCGATAGCTGTTTTAGGGGAATAGCATCAGAAACTACTAGTCTTCTCCTACGTGCTTTTTATAAAAGTCCCATACTTCGCGCGCCACATCCCTTCCTAATTTTAGGCCCGCTACATTATCGGCCTGAATATGGTATCCACCTAAAACCCTTGATATACCAGCCATTTCAGCAGTTTCTGTAAAGGTTGGAAAGGTAAGGGTAATGGTATCGCCTAGTTGATTAGGTTCTGTCATGGCTCCAGCAACTAACTCTGCTTCCGAACCAAAGGTTTCACTCCCGGTCCATAGTTTTAACGCTTCTGCACAGCCACCGCTAATAGTGCTATGACCAGAGGTATAACTTGGAAATGGGGGACATAAAAAGGTATCAGGAGAATAGGGTCTCCATTGTGAACCGTCCATTTCTATCATGCCTTTGTTTGGACCTCCCCACGCTTTTATCGTTTTTCCCTCATAATACTCGTGCACCAAAGCATATGGTCTTGCATAGTCATAGAACATTTTGGAGTCCCAAGAAGCTATAAAGGCATCCATGGCCACTACTTGATTGTAGAAATACATTTTAACATCCTGATCTAAAGTATGATTATCGCGTCGAGAAACATCCTGTGCGAACTTTAGCCAGTGCCCCGCTTGCTGCACAGACTGCGGCCCATCTCGCATAAACTCTACGAGTGCTTTTTGGTAATCGGTTAGGTTGCCTTGCATTTCAACAACTTCCTTAACTTCTTCTTCTAGTTGCTTGGAACCTAGCATGGGCGGTGGCCCAGGTCTAAATTGGGCGCCCGTTTTTAGGGCAATCGGAGTAACCTTATCCCAAAAAGGCGTGAGACAGGCTGGGGCAAACGTACCGCCTTTCCCGTCCGAGAAATATTTGGGTTGCCACCTATTGATATCAACATTGGAATCTGCAGAGTTTACCGGTTCGTAGCCGACGTAATTAAAATAAGCCTCCCCATTGGAACCCTCTTCTTCACCATACTGATTTGCACCGTCATTTTTTCTTGCTTCTATTACAGCTTTTGCAGCCAAGTTTCCAATTCCCTCTGGTGTTGTTGGGTCTAAACTAGTATTGTTGGGGTCAAGTCCGAGTTCTTTCATAAAATTAGCAAACAGCTCGGTGTCGGAATAATAGAACTCACTCATTGCCCTAAACGCAGCAAAGCTTATGGCTATTTCTTTGTTTTTTAAGGTGTGTTCTTCAGTAGGACGTTTGGTGATGCCAGCTAAATAGACGGGTGTTGCTTTTTCGTCATACATAGCCCAAGCATCAAAAACAGAAACAGAGATTAATCCCAAATATCGGGATGTAATAGTGGGTCTTGGCTGAAACCTTTCGGTATCATTGGCAGTGGCCGTAAGTGCCATTTGACCCCATTGGTAGGCAAGGTTTTCTGTGCCTCTTGGTTCAGATGCGTCTGAATCCGCTTTTTTTACTTGCTGCTTACAATTAAGAAGTAGGGCTGCTCCAAGGAACAAAAGAACGATTTTTTTCATGGTCGTTTTTTCTAATTACGATAACTAAAGTATTCTAGCGCGCAATTTATAAAATTTCAATAGTTTAAAAAACCATCCATTAGTTTAAGAGGAGGTTTCAGGATGTTTAAAATTTCTTTTTCTGTGAACTTCTTTGGCTTGGATACTGATTTTGGCAACTAAAGGCATCATCATTATTCCCCAAATAGCATTTTAAAGCATGCGGCATCATCTAGCTTGTCCCTTTCTATTGGAGCATAAAACCGATCAAGAAATGAGGCCGCAGAACTCCATGAGGTGTGCATCATTCCTTTGATGTGTTGAGCCGTTTCTTTATTTGAATTTTTTCTTAGGTTTTTAAGAAGTGCCATTTGCTCTTTGGCAACAGCTCCATTGCGCCAAGAAGAAGTGGCGACATCAAACCCTTTTAAAGCAAAATAAGCCGCTGTCGGCTCTGCACGCTCATAGTGCCAGTCGCAAATCATAATGTCTTTTGGAATCATATCAATAGCACGGTGTGTGTTATTCATACTGGCTTCCCACATTCCAAGTCCGGTTGCTTTACCATCTAACAAACGATCGCCCCAAATCCATAGTTTTTTATCCGTTTCCGCCAAGTGGTTTCTGATTTTTGTGAGTTCTCCTGCAAACAGTTCGGCTTTATCCCTGCCATTACAACGAGGACATTCTTCTTCTCCAATGTAAAAAACCTCATCCATGCCGGCATGGAAAGCTTTCGCTTGAAAAGCAGCAACAATTTCGTCTACCAAGTCAAAAACGATATCATGTACCTTGGGGTGCAACGGACAATAGCTTTTGCAGTAAAGGCCATCTTCGTTGGGCCATTCATACTTTTCTGGTAACTGTATACTAGGCGTTTCATCAAACTCGGGATAGGCCTGTAGCAACATTTCCAAATCAGAGTGCCATGATTGATGCCCTAGTAAATTTATTTGTGGTACAATACTAATATTGTGCTTTTGGCATACAGCTACTAGCTTGTCTACCTCATCTTGAGAAAGTCCATTTTCTCTTGCCAATTCCGGGTGAGATTTATATTGATAGTTATAATCAACGCGTAGTACTAATGTATTAATAGCCCTTGGCACCAGTTCTTCATCTATAAATTTTACGAAGCGTTCTACATTTTCTTTGTCTGGTGCTGAAATAGCGAGTCCCCTTATTGGCAGCACATCATACTGTGCAATGGTTAAAAAACAGATAGAGAAGGCGGCAATACTTAGAAGTGTTTTTTTCATTTCAGTTTATAGTTTAAGTCGAACATGTGCTTTAGATAATAATGCGGCGAAACCTATCATTGCAAAAGCCCAAAGCAAAGACCCAGAAACGGCCAGCCAAGGCATATCGCTTTGCTTGTAAAACAGTATGTTCAGGTTAAGCCCCCAAATAATGTAATACAAAATATCTGGGGCCAAATAGGTGGTTAAAGAATTTTTCCCTGCGGGAAGAAACGGACTACTCCAACGATGCCATTTTTTAACATCTAGCATATAAAACAAGAGGGCAAACACCAATATACTTATGCCGTTGCACAGCATTACCCAGGATGGCGTGCCCATAAGCTTAGAAATTATGAACCAGTTACGTAAAATGAAACCCAGTGCGATAGCGCCTAAACCAATTGGTATAATAAAACTTAAAAACCGCTTATAATCTGCTTTATTTTTCTTTAATAGTACCCCAATGAGCAGGCCAGAGAGCACAATAGAAGGCACATTTCCACTTATAACGACACCAAAAAGGGGCTTCAGGGGATTTAGAAAAGCAGTATACGATGTTTGTGCTAGAATATTCAAGACAATGAACACAAACCAAACGCCCACAATTGCCCATATACGATCTTTGAGCCAGAAATAGGAAAGTGCTGACACCAAATATCCCCATCCAATTAAACCAAGTATGCCCCACCAACTCGTACTCATCCATCCTGGGTTTTCCAACGTTCCAGAACGGTACAGTGCCGCCAAAACAATAAGACCTAGCACACCTACGACTTTTAAACCTTTAAAAACAAGATTATATTTTGATTCTTTGGGGTATTTGTTCCAAATTAGGAAAACAGATACGTAGACTAAAATAAGCCACAAATTCTTATTGATTCCCGTTAAATCTGCGTTATAGCCTACGCTGTTGACGATAAAAACCCCAATTAATAGCAAACTAAAGGTTCTAATGAGGATGTGGGTAAGCAACTTCATATTCGACTGACCCAGTTTTTCTCTCGCCATAAAGGCAAAAGGAATAGAAAGCCCCACCATAAATAAGAACCCTGGAAACACCCAATCGGCTAAACCCATCCCATCTTCTTCTATACTGGTGTGAACCAACCATTTTGGAACGCCAGGGGTATACAAATCGTTTACGAACAACATTAAAAAAAGGGTAAGTCCTCTCATAATGTCGATAGAAGAAATTCGATTGTTTTTAGTTAACATAGTTCTATTGATTGCACGATTTATTAAAGCTGATTATCGTTTAATTAAAATGCCCATCTTGTTTCTCGCCAATTCGCTTGTTCTTTTTTAGATAGAAAGGTCCAGGCAACGATACGACTAGACTTATTACCAGTTCCCATGGGTATTGTTTTGAATTCGGTTGTTTGGGCATTTTTCAAACTTTTATAAATTCCCTTTAGATTCGACGCTTTAGAAACTAAGGTTGAAAACCAAAAGCAGTGTTTAGAGAACTGTGCACTTTCTCTAATCATGTTCTGAATAAATTGATATTCTCCGCCGTCATATACCAGCTCATTGCTAACTCCCGCAAAATTGAGTTCAGGTTTTTTCACTTTCTTCCCAGACAGGTTTTTTATTTTCCTTCTGCTTCCTTTTTGTGCTTCCTCTATAGAAGTATGAAAAGGAGGGTTGCATACGGTGATATCAATTTTATCTTCTATGTGGAGCACCCCTTCAAAAATATGGGCTGGGTCTTTCTGTAATCTACATTCAATCTTGCCTTTTAACGCTTCATTTGAATTGATGATGTGCTGTGCCGATGCAATCGATTTTGGGTTAATATCAGATCCTATAAAACACCAACCATATTCCACAACACCTAGAATTGGATAAATGCAACTGGCGCCCATACCAACATCCAAACAAGTGATGTTATTCCCAGATGGGATGTTCCCAGCATTGGTTTTTGCAAGTAAATCCG
>CBDUKC010000142.1:0-7772 GCA_965367705.1 uncultured Maribacter sp.
AATTGTTAATAGCATCGAAACAAAGTTGAAAAGGATTATTGAGTCCGTAATGCCCCAACCAAAAAGGACCTATGCAGTGGTATATGTGAAGACCGGGAATAGAAATTTCTGGAGATAAATAATTTACTTGTATAAAGAGGGGAGTTGAGAGATCAATCGTTATATATAGACTTTCATTGTAACCCCAGCCTTATTTGAAAAGGAAAGAACACTGCTTAATCCTCTTGTTTACCATAAATTGTGTCTGACTTGAATCTTGAACACCGTTTAACGACACCTTTTCTCGATAAGGTGTTTTAGGCATACGTGCAGTTCATCGAGCGAATTATGCACTTGGTCCGAACTTCTGTCAGATACCGAGTAATATGGGTTATTCGGCGAACGGCAACCCTTCAGAATACACTTGCGCCCGTTATAATAGTGTAACAAACGCAAGTCATGAAAACAATAGCTACCATCTTCTTTATCTTCTTCATCGGAACAGCTGCACAAGCACAGAACAACACAAACGATGTTAAAGTAGAAACTATAGAAATGGGTATCGTTACCGAAACAGTAAAGGAGCTTAAGGTAGAAACTAACACTGAAGTTGCTAGATTGTACAAGTTCAAGAATGCCAGAGTAACCAAGGCATTATCTTTTACTACCAAGAGAAATGCAGCCAAAATGGCTTAATATAAAATCAATACAAAAATCTATACTCATGAAGAATTCCATAATCAAACGTATCAAGACTTTGTTAGCTAAATTCATAGTGTCGGAGCAGCCTACTCCTGAGCGAAAGCTAGTACTCGTTTATGTAAAGGGAAAAGATGGTGTAGCTAAATAAGTTCCTTATGGAACCTAAACACCTTATCTAAAACTCACGCTTACCAAATTCACTCTCTATAAATTTTGACTCGTTCTTGTTCTTATTGAATGAATAGGATAGGTTTAGAAGTATCATATCCACTTCATAAACATAGTTAGTCGTAGTAAAAAATTCTCCTTGTCTAGAAGTCGTTATGCGCTGCTGGTTCGTATTTAGTAATCCTAAATCCATATTTTGCCATTGTAGCGTAGCCACTAATTTATTGTTCAGAAAGGATTTGCGTAAAGAAAGATTGGGGGAGTAAAACTCAGAATCCTCTCCTTGGGCCGTATTTCGAGCAGATAAGTAATTGAATGTAAATTGAAGTGAGGCACTTTCGCTAAAGGTAATTGTGCTATTTGCATTCACGGAAAATACAAACGCGTTCGTATCAATTGGCCGATTATCAAATTCTCCGTCTATAGTATTAGAATAAAAATTGGCTCCCAAAAAGTTAGTCCAATTCTTGGTAGGCTTTAATTCAGTACCTAACTCTAAACCTAGGGCTTGTCCTCGTCCTACATTAGAATAGATACGATTAAGAATGGTATCATTAAATATGGTATTTACACGGTTTACTACATTCTGTACATTACGGTAATAAGCCGTTGCAAAAACCGAATTTCCGCCTTTAAACTTATGCGTAATCCCTAGTTCTACGAGGTCTATAAATTCGGGTAGGAGGGTAGGATCACCTTGTTCTAAGGTTTCGGAATGTTCCCGTTCTGGAAAAGGATTCATTTTAAAGGTCGTGGTTCGCTCTATTCGTTTGCTATAGGCCGCTTTTATTTTGGTACTTTTTGATGCGGTATACTGTAAAGATGCCGACGGAAAGGGACGCAAAAAAGAATAGGTATACGTAGTGTCTATTGTATTGTTCTTGTCCCTAAGGTCAAAATCACGGTCCATAGCTTCTACCCGTATCCCGGCCGAGTAGTCCCATTTGTCCTTTGTGCCACTAAGTTGCGCATAGCCAGAATGTATGCTTCGCGTTAAATCGACCTCACTAGAAAATTCAGGAACAAGCTCAAATTCTCCGGTATCATTATTTCGTCGTTCATAAACAAAATCACCTTCATGGTTTAGGTTTCTAAATTGATAGCCTGTTTCTAGTGTTCCAAAGGAAAAGGGTTTCCAGACATAATCTAAAGAAAAGCGAATACCACTTAAAGGGTTTTCATTTGTATTGAACTCGTCTTGTAAAATCGTTGAGGTGTCTGGGAATCCTAAATTACGGTTGGTGGTAGGACCTCCTAATAAGGTATACTCATATAAAAGAGAGGTAGTTAAGCTTGATTCATTTTTGAAGGCGTGTGAATAATCAAAACTACCCAAGACAAAATCACTTTTTCTAATTCTAAGGTTTTCATTAAAGTATTGAAACGAATAAAAGGGATCGCCACCTAGTGCAGGCGTACTTCCAGTATTATTAAAGTATAAGATATCTGCGGTACGGTCCTTACTTCGTTTTCCTCCATAGAAACCCATGGAATAGTTGTTACGTTCGTCAGGGGTATAGTCAACAGTAAAACGGCCACTGTAATTTACTTCATCAAAGCTACGTTCACCGTCTGACGGGAATTGAGTTAGGGTATCATTAATAACGGTGAATACATCACCTTCACGTCTTCCAGCAAGGTCGTTTCGTTGGTAGTTTGCGCCAAAGGCAAAATTCCATTTTTCGGTTCTAAGGGTGTAAGTAGCATCTAAGCCATAACGCTGTGCCGCTTCGGCATTATCATACGATTCAATAGAAGGCATTCCCGCCTTCAAATTTATCTGAGCAAATGTGCCATTGGTTACTCCCTTTTTAGTGAGAATATTCAAAATACCTGCTTTGCCTTCTGGATCAAATTTGGCTGAAGGTGCTGTGATAACTTCTACCCGCTGTATGGAGTTAGCGGGTAACTGGTCTAATAGGGTTGTTGCATTTCCTTGTACGGGCTTTCCGTTTAATAAGATTACAAAACCAGAAGTTCCACGAACCTGTATCTCACCAAGCCCGTTTAGAGAAACGGAGGGTAGGTTGCGGAGGACATCTGTAGCAGTTCCTCCTTGCGCATTTTGAAATTTCTTTGTCTCGAATATTTGTCGGTCTATCTTGTTGATAAGGGTAGCAGTTTCTGTGGTGACCACAACTTCATTTAATAGGTTTGTTCCAATGGTCAATGCAATGATGCCTACATCTATTTGTTTCTGGTCGGCAGTTAGGTCTAAATTTTCCAATAGCTGTTTGTTGTATCCAATAAAGGAAACTTCAAGACGGTAGCTTCCGAGTGCTATACCGCTGATCATAAAACGTCCATCGGAATCAGTGATTACGCCCGTGACCAAGGTCCCATCTTCTTTTTGGTATAATGCAGTTGTAGCATACTCTAGTGGCTCTGAGGTATCCTTGTCCAATAACCTCCCAGAAATGCTTTGACCAGAAAGCGTTGCCAAGGGCAGAAGTATAAAAAGTAGGAAAATGGAATATAATTTCATTGGCTGCTATCGTGGGATACACGAATTTGAAGTGCTAAATGTATATACTAAGAATTAAATAGTTGTTTTTTATTTAGGCTTTAAACCAAAAGTATAGCGTCATGAATATAGTATTGTAGGAAAAATACTAATAATTCGATAAAGTGAGTTCTTTTACCGATGAAACGTAAAAGCCTTTGTAGGAATTTTGATGATCAAAAGGGTCATTCATCGAATAGTTTGAAGTTTAACGGTAAAATGATACCTTTTGTCGAAAGGGAAATTCTATAATCGTACTATAGGGAGTTATATAGAAACCAAATTACCTACCAATGCGAATAGTACTTTTTTTATTCTTATTTACTTTTAGTGTTTCTACCGCTGTTGCCCAAGGCCAAGAAGCAGCATCTCATCAGGAACAAAAAGTGAAAGTGACTACCTTTCCTATCGTAGAAGTTGACCAATCAACGTTACGATTAACACAAGCGAATGCCATCACTGGAATTTTTGTAATAAAAAACTCCAGGGTTAAGCGTGCATTGAGCTTTAAAGTAACAACAAGAAATCCTAAACTAGCCTAATGATATAATGACGCATCGCAACCAAGCTATTCCAATATGGGTTTCAACACTTGCCAAACAGTTTCGGCAACAATTTTTTGACCTTCAACCGTCGGATGAATCCCATCTTCTAAATTTAATTCCGGTATACCGGCAACACCCTCCAAAAGGAAGGGAATAAGCGCGACCTCATTTTTTTTGGCCAGATCTGGATAGATATTTTTAAATTCTGTTGTATAATCGGTGCCCAAGTTTGGAGGAATCTGCATTCCTGCCAATACGATTTCAGTTTCCGGGTTTTTTGAACGCACCATGTCTATAATGGCTTGTAGGTTTTTTTGGGTCTCGGCAAGGGGTATGCCTCGGAGTCCGTCATTGGCCCCAAGTTCTAATACAAATACGTCTACCTTTTGGCTCAATACCCAATCTAGTCGGTTTAATCCGCCAGCCGTGGTTTCTCCGCTAAGACCTGAATTGATTACCGTATAATCCAGATTCAGGGAATCAATTTTTAATTGTATTCTATTGGGGAAACCTTCTTCTACATCCAAACCATAGGCAGCGGTAAGACTATTGCCAAAAAATAGGATGACTTTATTTCCATCTGCTACTGTTTCAGTGGAAACTTGAGTTTCCGTTACCACAGTTTTCTCCGTAGCAGCTTCCTTGGGACTTTCTTTGCAATTCCAAAGGAGTAAAATCAGTAAAAAATAACGAAACTTTAATACTTTGTACATGTGCATCTCCGCTTTAAATTGAAATCATTTCGTTATTTTGTCAGCTTGACTGAAATGACATATGACAAAGATATTAAACGTTAACAACCTACGGAAAACCTATACAAGCGGTTCCAAAAATTTAACGGTACTGGATGCTATCTCGTTTAGTATCGAAGCTGGTGATACCTTCGCGATTGTAGGGCCGTCGGGTAGTGGAAAAACAACCCTATTAGGATTGTGTGCCGGACTTGATCGTTCCGATGAGGGTACGATACGCCTTTGTGGGGAAGAGTTAGGAACGCTGAATGAAGATGAACGTGCCTTATTGCGCAATCAAAAAGTAGGTTTTATTTTTCAAGATTTTCAATTATTATCAACCCTAACGGCATTAGAGAATGTAAGTGTTCCCTTGGAATTACAAGGGGCTCCCCATGCGGCTAAGACAGCCATGGCACTTCTAGAAAAAGTGGGGCTCGGGGACAGACACGACCATTATCCCACACAATTATCAGGGGGAGAGCAGCAACGCGTAGCTTTGGCTCGGGCCTTTTCAAACGCGCCGGATATTCTTTTTGCAGATGAGCCCACAGGAAATCTAGACGAGGAAACCGGGGAAAAGGTAATTAAATTATTGTTTGACCTGAATAAAGAAATGGGCACCACCTTGGTCATCGTTACCCATGATTTGGATTTAGCGCATAGGAACAATCATGTATTGCGTCTAAAAGGGGGAAAGATAATCGCTAACGAAACCACGACCGTATCTTGATGAGTTTAAAAACGCAAAAGAAAGCGCCTTTCAGCTGGTTATTGAAAATGGCTTGGAGAGATGGTAAAGCGAGTGGAAAACGACTCCTGTTGTTCATGGCCTCCATAATTTTAGGAATAGCTGCCGTAGTTTCCATTCAATCGTTCAGTCAAAATTTAGAAGAGAATATTGGCCTACAATCCAAAGCCTTAATGGGCGCTGATTTTCTTATCGATAGCAATCAACCTGCCAATGAACGGGTCGTTCAGATCATGGATTCCTTGGGCGGAGCTAATGCTATGGAGGTCAAATTTGCATCCATGGCCGCTTTTTCTAAAAAAAACGCCTCAAAACTGGTTCAGGTACGTGGCTTAGAAGGTAGTTTTCCTTTCTATGGTGAATTGGAAACAGTTCCAAAGGAAGCAGCGAACACCTATCAAAATAAAGAAGGTGCCCTAGTCGATGCCACGGTAATGCTACAATTTGGCCTACAACCGGGGGATAGTGTTACATTAGGTACTTTGCGATTTCCTATCATCGGGTCCTTGGTGAGCGCTCCTGGAAGTACGGGTATAGGGACGTCCGTAGCACCTCCTATATTCATTCCGTATCGTTTTTTAGCCGATAGCGGTCTATTGGATAGAGGCAGTAGGTTAACCTATGCCTATTATTTTCAAAATCCTACGGCAGATTTAAAAGCCTTAGATGCCACCGTAGACCCGCAGCTAGATGCTGAAAATGCAGATATGGATACGCATACGTCCACTAGTCAACGCTTGGGCAGGCGCTATAACAACGTAAGTCGATTTTTAAACCTTGTTGCTTTTATAGCCCTATTGCTAGGCTGTGTTGGTATTGCGAGTTCTGTACATATCTATATCAAGGAAAAATTGCGCTCGGTCGCCGTTCTAAAATGTTTGGGCGCCAGTAGAAAGCAGACCTTTCTAATCTACTTAATTCAAATCGCGGGAATGGGCTTTATTGGAGGTGCCATTGGTACGCTACTTGGTTTGCTTTTGCAGCAAACCTTTCCATTGATCCTGCAAGAGTTTTTACCTTTTGAGGTGGTTATCGGGACTTCTATGCAGGCTATATTCGTTGGACTTTTACTAGGGGTTTTTATGTCGGTGCTGTTTGCGCTTTCTCCGTTGATTACTACATGGTATGTATCTCCCTTACAGGTATTACGCAAACAAGAATCCTTGGAATCGGAATCTAGGCCAGCGCAATTGGCGGTTCTTTTTGCCATTGTATTGTTTGTTTTTCTTTTTGCCTACTGGCTCTTGCAAAATTTGAACTATGCCGCAGGTTTTGTCTTGGGTATTGCGGTTACTTTTGCCGTGTTGGGAGGTGTTGCCATACTGTTCATGAGATTGCTAAAGCGTTATTTTCCAAAATCATGGAGCTTTTCTGCCCGGCAAAGTTTGTTGAACCTCTACAGGCCCAACAATCAGACAGCGGTGCTCATCCTTGCCATTGGTATCGGAACCTTCTTAATTAGCACCCTCTACTTTACCAAGGATTTTTTGTTGGCAAAAACAGAATTGGAATCTAGCGAAAACACACCAAATATAATTTTATTCGATATACAGACCAACCAGAAAGAAGCAGTTGCGGAAACCATTACCCCAAAAGGATTACCTATTCTGGACAACATTCCTATTATCACCATGCGCTTGCAAAAGATAAAGGACCGCAGTGTAAATGATATCCGATTGGACAGCACAAGCACCATACGAGGTTGGATTTTGAGCCATGAGTTTCGGGTTACCTACCGTGATTCGCTTATCGCGTCGGAAAAGTTGCTGGAGGGTACTTGGGATGCACCAATGACGCCAAATGGGCCCGTACCCATTTCTTTATCGGATAACGTAGCCAAAGATGCCCAAGTAGTGCTAGGGGATACCTTGCAGTTTAATGTGCAGGGCATGTTGATGGAAACGATAGTGGGCAGTATTCGCCAGGTAGACTGGGGACGTCCGCAATTAAATTTCAGTATTGTGTTCCCAAGCGGCGTCTTGGAAAAAGCACCACAGTTTCATGTCATTAGCACCCATGCGCCAGACAAAGGGGTTTCTGCTTCCTTGCAACAAGAACTGGTACAAACCTTTCCAAATGTATCCGTGCTGGACTTGAGGCAGGTGCTTGCCCTGGTAGAAGGGATTCTGGATAAGATTTCTTGGGTCATCAGTTTTATGGCGTTTTTTAGTATTATCACAGGTATTATTGTGCTGATAGGCTCTGTTCGTAATAGTAAATACCAACGTATTCGGGAAAGTGTGTTATTGCGTACCTTGGGTGCTAAAAGCGGCCAAATTCTAAAGATTACGGCGCTGGAGTATTTGTATTTGGGCATTTTGGGCAGTGGGGTAGGGATTTTATTATCCTTGGTAGGGAGCGAATTACTAGCCTATTTTGTTTTTGATACTGCC
>CBDUKC010000143.1:0-7768 GCA_965367705.1 uncultured Maribacter sp.
TTTTTTATTCTTACTTAGATAAAGAAGAAGCCAGACCTTTTGGTATTTTAGAGGAAATTACAAAAGGATATGGACTAAGAACACGATTTTCTGGGAGCTTTGCCTTTAACAACAGTTCTGCACAATATACCTTAGGAGGCGAGCTTTTTAGAGATGAATACGATTGGGACGAATTTCAAAATCTTTATGAAGAAAATGATGGGAATGGTAGTTTGAAAGGAAATCAGTTTGCCCGAAATAAAGAATTTAGAAATCAATGGAATCTTTTTGGATCTCTTTTAGTTCCGTTATCAGATAAATTATCGACCCAATTGGGACTCAATATCAACAAAACTGATTATGACTACCGAGATTTATTCAATTCCGGTGCGGAAAACAAAAGTGCAGACCGAAATTTTGAGGCCATTATCCTACCCAACCTACAGCTAACGTATCAGGTTGGTGAAAACCATAAAATCTATGGAAATATAAGTCGGGGATTTTCTAATCCCACGGTTGAGGAAACCTTAACGCCAGATGGTGTCATCAATCCAGATATTGCCCAAGAAACAGGTATGAACTATGAATTTGGGACACAACTACTATTGGATAAAAATAGACTACGAATAGACCTCTCCCTTTACCAAATGAATATTAAAAACCTTTTGGTTGGCGAACGCATAGAAGAAGACCGTTTTGTAGGTAAAAATGCAGGGGAAACTAGGCATAGAGGTGTTGAAGTAAGCTTAAATTACAGTTGGATTATTAACAAAAACATGCAATTATCTCCTTTTATCAATTACACCTTCAATGACCATGAATTTATAGAATTTATAGACGAAGACGAAGACTTTTCCGGAAATGCACTCACTGGTGTTCCAAAGCTAACGGGCACCTCTGGAATTCAATTGCGATTATTCCAAAACTTTTATTGGAATACGACCCACCAGCACGTAAGCGCCATCCCCTTGACCGATGCCGGAGGCCTAGATAGTGATTCATTCTCGGTCTTTACTACGCGACTGGGCTACCTTAAAAAACTATCGGACAACTTTACGTTAGGTATAGATTTTGGCATCAATAATCTGTTCGATACGGTTTATGCCCAATCTGTACTCATTAACACCCAAGGATTCGGCGGTCGTGAACCACGTTATTTTTACCCAGGCGATGCTAGAAATTATTATGGAAGTATTCGATTGGGATACAAGCTCTAATCCATCTTTTTAAGCCAGCCTTTCATGTCCACTGCTTTGTGAATAATTGATTTTAAATCGGCAATGGCAACACGTTCCTGTTCCATAGAGTCGCGATGACGAATGGTAACTGTTTGATCTTCCAAAGTTTGATGGTCTACCGTAATACAGAACGGTGTTCCATTAGCATCCTGCCTACGGTACCGACGACCTACAGCGTCTTTCTCGTCATAGGTGACATTGAAATCCCATTTAAGGTCATCAACTATCGCATGGGCAACATCTGGTAGGCCATCTTTTTTAACTAAGGGTAAAATAGCTGCTTTCGTTGGGGCCAATACTGCAGGTAATTTCAAAACAGTTCTTATGGAACCATTTTCTAGTTGCTCATCCTGAAGCGAATTTGCAAATACGGCTAAAAACATACGATCTAGCCCAATAGAAGTTTCCAAAACATAGGGTACATAATTTTTATTGGTCTCATGATCAAAGTACTGCAGTTTTTTACTTGAAAACTTTTCATGGCTACTTAAATCAAAATCAGTTCTAGAATGTATTCCTTCCAATTCTTTAAAGCCAAACGGGAAACGGAATTCTATATCGGCTGCCGCATCTGCGTAATGTGCTAGTTTATCGTGATCATGGAAACGATAATTATCTTGGCCCAAACCTAAAGATAAGTGCCATTTCATGCGCTTCTCTTTCCAGATATCATACCATTCCTTTTGTGTGCCTGGCTGAATGAAGAACTGCATCTCCATCTGCTCAAATTCACGCATCCTAAAAATGAACTGCCGTGCTACAATTTCATTTCTAAATGCTTTTCCAGTCTGTGCTATTCCAAAAGGAATTTTCATACGACCACTTTTCTGGACGTTTAAAAAGTTTACAAAAATACCTTGGGCCGTTTCCGGTCTCAGATATAGGTCCATAGCACTTTCTGCATTGGCACCTAGTTTTGTCCCGAACATTAAATTGAATTGTTTTACATCTGTCCAATTCTTGGACCCTGACATAGGACAGGCGATATCTAATTCTTCGATCAATGCTTTTACATCTACCAAGTCTTCCTTGGCTAAGGATTGCCCCATTCGTTTTAAAATGGCATCGCCCTCCTCTTTATAATCTACCACACGTTGATTGGTGGCTAAAAACTGCTCTTTATCAAATTTATCGCCAAAGCGTTTCGCTGCTTTTTTTACTTCCTTCTCTATTTTAGAATCTAGCTTACCTACGTAATCTTCTATTAAAACATCTGCACGATATCTTTTCTTGGAATCCTTATTATCTATCAATGGATCGTTAAAAGCATCTACATGGCCAGAAGCCTTCCAAATGGTAGGATGCATGAAAATGGCAGAATCCAACCCAACAATATTATCGTTAAGCTGCACCATGGCCTTCCACCAATACTCTCTTATGTTTTTTTTAAGCTCTGCACCGTTCTGACCATAGTCGTAAACAGCACTTAACCCGTCGTAGATTTCACTGGATTGGAATACGTAGCCGTATTCCTTTGCGTGGGATATAACTTTCTTAAAATTATCTTCTTGATTTGCCATGTGGCAAAAATAGAATTTTACATATAAACAAGTGTAATTATTTCAATTGAAATTCAGAAGAGGTTATTAAACGTTCGTCCTCAAAAACATTAAGGGTATACGTGCCTTCTTTCAAAGAGCCTTCCGGAACTGTTATAACCTCGCAAACAGAAGTTTCACTACCTAAGAATATAAATTCGACCCGCTTACTGTACACATTACCATTCACGATAATCGTATTGGCATTATCCTCCACAATCTGTTTGTTGGGGTCTAAGAATTGAAAATAAATAACTTTTTCCGCTTCAACTTCACTGGGGTCTTTAAGAATGGTTACACAACCTCTTAACTTTTCTATAGTAGACGCTTTGTTAGTGCCCACAGGCCTAGCACTTCTCATTCTAAAACCACGGCCTTCGGAAAAGTCCATTTTCAAATAGCTTTTTGTTTTGAGTTTTTGATTCAGTTCTAAGATTTTTCTGCGTTGCAATGCTTCTGCTTCGGCAAGAGAACTACTATTTGATCGCAGTATTTCTACTTCATTTCTAGTTTCCTCATACTTTTCGGTCAGTAGCATATTATTATACCTAAGGAAATTATTTTTCAATTTAAGACTGTCATTTTTGGCCTCAAGTCTTCGCAATTCTGTCTTAAACTCTCTTAATTTATCAATAGTGAAGGTTAATCTCCCAACAGAATCCAATAACTGCTGAACCTCATACTTGGCATCTTGCAGCTCAATATCGTTTACTTCGTTCAAGGTAGACAAACGATCTACGTCCGCTTTCATCAGAGTAAGGTCACTCATCAAAATATTCTTTTCTTTTTCCAGAAAGTCTATTTCAGAAGCTGATTGTGCATAACTGTAATAAAAGGCTATAAGAATACCTATCACAACGGCGAGAAGGGCAGCGAGAATTATTTTATAATTGAAATTGTTATCTTGACTCTCCATTAAAAAATAGCCGTTAAGTAGGTTTATAAAAATTATAGGATTTGGCCCATAACAAGCTTTCAAATATAATAAACGATATAAACACCCTCCTATTACCTGTGGTATGTTTTGGATGTAACGTGCGATTATATAGAGGAGAGAAACATCTGTGTACCGTTTGTCGACATCAATTACCACTCACCGAGTACACTTTTAACGTTGAAAATCCGATAGACCGTATTTTTTACGGACGAATTAACATAAAAAAGGCAAATTCCTTTCTATTCTTTACAGACCAGGGTATTGTAAAGAATATAATCCATCATTTAAAATATAAAGGTCAAGAACAAATAGGTGAATTTCTAGGGGATTGGTTTGGTAACATCCTAAAGGAAAACAATTATTTACCGGATATAGATTTTGTAATTCCAGTCCCTCTTCATCGGAAAAAATTAAAAAAAAGAGGGTATAACCAAACGTCTTTATTTGCGAAACAATTAGCGCTTCACCTTGGAAGTAGCTACAACGACCAACTACTCATAAAAACCGCAAACACCAGAACACAAACAAAGAAAACAAGATTAAGCCGTTGGTATGATAACAGGTCACTTTACGAAATCACAAATACAGCATTACTTAAAAACACAAAAATTCTACTAGTGGACGATGTAATTACCACAGGCGCCACTATGGAACTTTGTGCCACCCAGATAAATAAAGTACCGGGCACCACAGTGTTTGTAGCTAGCATGGCAGTCGTAGTGTAAACAGTGAGCTAAAATACTACTAGACAAACTATCTTAAAGTTCAACTCTCTTTGGATTATAGTACTTGAATTTAGTGATTGGTTTCTAGGCTATGCTTTGATTTTAGGTGTTGAAGTTATAGGAAGAGCTATTCTGAATAAAACCAAGAAGCCTATAAATTTTCAATTAGGTGTTGGTTTAGTTTCTATTAAATATGTTGTTTCTTTGTGGGTGAGAACTATTCAAATGTTACGAAGATTATTAGCCGTCTTTTTTATTTTTTTCATAGCCTTGGCCTTTTATCAATGTGCTCGAAGAGGAACCCCTACGGGAGGTCCAAAGGATGAAACACCACCGGTCCTATTGAAAACGGAGCCAGTAAACATGACTATCAATTTTAAGGACCAAAAAATCAGGCTTTATTTTAATGAACTTGTAAAGCTAAAGGACGTTCAGGAACAACTCATTGTTTCGCCACCATTAAAATACCAGCCAGTACTTACCCCACAGGGTGGGGCGAATAAGTTCATAGAGATTACGATTAAGGACACCCTTTTGGAGAATACCACCTATACCCTGAATTTTGGACAAAGTATCGTAGATAATAACGAAGGAAACCCAAACAGTTTCTTAACCTACGTTTTTTCAACAGGCAGTTATATAGATTCTTTAGAACTCTCTGGAGCTATAAAAGACGCCTTCAATAGAAAAGCAGATGATTTCGTAAGCGTAATGCTTTACCAGATAGATTCTGCTTATACAGACTCTACCGTATACCAGAAACCACCAAACTATATTACAAACACGCTAGACAGCACTGTAATCTTTAAGCTAAGAAACCTTAAAGAAGGAACTTATGCCATCTTTGGGATTAAGGATGCTGCGAAGGACAATATATTTAATCAAAAAGTAGATAAAATCGGGTTCATTAGTGACACCATAACCCTCCCCACAGATTCTATTTATCTTCTCAACCTGTTCAAAGAGGAACCGGATTACGGTGTCATAGTACCTTCCATGGTCGCAAAAAATAGAATTAATTTTGGTTATTTTGGTAATGGTGCGGATATTGAAATTAATACGCTGACCCAATTGCCTGACAGCGTTAATTCTATCATCCGAAAAGAACGGGACAAAGACACTTTAAACTACTGGTTTACACCGTTCGAAATGGATTCCCTAATTTTTACTGTAACCAATGAAAAATTAACAGTAAAAGATACCTTTACTATCAAAAACAGAAAAGTGGGAGTAGACTCCCTCCTATTAAACCTCAACCAAAAAGGAACACTGAAATTTGATAAACCGCTAAGCATTTTATCCAACACGCCCTTGGTTAAAGCGGATAGTGCTAAAATCAATTTTATAAATAAAGACTCCATAAAAGTTCCCTACACACTTGTGTTGGATAGTTTAGAAAATAAATTGAATATCGTTTTTGAACCACAAGCCGACGAAAAGTACAAAATGCAACTATTGCCTGGTACCGTATTAGATTTTTTTGGAAATACAAACGATACCCTTTCTTATTCCTTTAGCACCAAAAGTCCTGCGGATTACGGGAATTTGCAACTTAATTTGGAGGGAAGTGCTATTTCCTATCCCTTAATAGTGCAATTATTAAATGAAAAAGAAGAGGTACAGCGCGAAACATTTTCCGAAGGGCCACAAGTATTTGAATTCAATAATATAGACCCAGGCAACTATCTTGTTCGGGTTATATTCGATGAGAACCAGAACAAAAAATGGGATACGGGAAGCTATTTAAAGCAAGTGCAACCAGAGAAAATCAGCTACTATCCTGGCGTAATAGAGATGCGTGCAAACTGGGAAAAGATTGAAACCTTTATCCTAAAAGAGTAAAAGCGTCCCTATCGTTAAGAAAACCAAGTTTATCTCGTGTTTCGATTATATGTTTCTTTGATAACGTTACCTCTAAAATTTCCTCCTTGTTAGAAAATCCTAATTGTTCCCCTAATGCATCGTATACAGCCGAATGTCCAGAATAGTGGTGACCATTAGCATCCGTTCCTACCCTATTGACACCAACACAATAACTCATATTTTCAATGGCCCTTGCCCTTAGCAAAGTGTCCCAAGCAGCTACTCTCGTCTTTGGCCAGTTTGCAACATAAAGTAGCACATCATATTGTGCGGTGTTTCTACTCCAAACAGGGAAACGAAGGTCATAACAGATTAAGGGGCAAAATTTGAATCCTTTGTAGGTTTCCACAAGTAATTCTTTTCCTTGCATATATTTCTTATCCTCACCGGCAAGGGTGAACGTATGCCTTTTGTCATAACTTGAAAAACTACCGTCTGGCTTAACAAACAATAACCTATTATAATTCCTTGTGCCTTCTCTAAAAACTGTACTTCCAATAATAGCGGCATTTGAAGTTTGTGACATGAGCTGCATCCAGACTAAAGTGGCCTTATCTTCAGAAATAGCAATTTGGTCTGGACACATCGTAAAACCGGTAGTAAACATTTCTGGGAGTACAATGACATCGGCATCCGATGAGACAGCTTTTATTTTCTTACTAAATACACTTCTATTTTCCTTTGGACTTTCCCAAACAAGAGGTGCTTGTATCAATACTATTCTAAGTTTTTCTTCCATAAAAAGTAATGTTGGTTACCGTAACGAATTAAACTGCCATGACTTTACCATTCTAAACGGCATATTTACTTATTATTTACCTTCAAGCAAATCAATCAATATTGGAGCACCTTGTAGCTTAGCATGATCTAGCGCCGTATTGCCGCGTGCATCCTTTACAGATGTATCCGCTCCATGTTCCAAAAGTATTTTTATGATTTCTGGTCTATTAAAGGTTACTGCATAAATTAACGGACTGGCACCCATAGTATTGCGTTCGTTAACATCGGAGCCTCTTGCTATTAGTTTTTGCGCCAACTCTAAATATCCTTTAAAACAAACACCCATTAGTGCGGTATTGCCTGTTTCGTCCTTATCATCGATTGAAGCGCCACTTTCCAGTAAAAAATCTGCTATTTCAATATGATTATAGTATGTTGCAAGTATTAATGGTGTGCTACCCCTAGTGTCTTTTATCTGTAATAAATTACTGTTATTTTGAATCAGTTTTTTGACGATCGTCAAATTCCCATTGCGTATTTCGCTAAAAAAAATATCCTTGTTTTCCATAGTAGCCTAAAATAATATTCTACGAATTTCCGAATTATTTTAAAAATTTCTAACCTAAACACCTCATTCATTATGACAGTATTTAATTCAAATAACGGCTAATACTCATTAGAAAAATTGGATTAGGTCAAAAGAATTACAATTCTAGTAATTTTCTTCCAAACAATAACAAGTATGATTACCTATGAAATTCCATATAA
>CBDUKC010000144.1:0-7751 GCA_965367705.1 uncultured Maribacter sp.
GGCGGAAGAATCAGATGAGCCAAAAACACTAGAGACCAAATATCAGAAGTTATCGGGTCCAAAGATTGCTGGGGCTAAAATAGACCTTTCCAAGTTTGCTAAACCAAAGAAAAAAGAGGACAAAAAAGCCGATAATACGGATCGTAAGAAACGAAGAAGGCGTATTGTAACGAAAAGCCCTGGTGCAAGTCCAGGTGCAAGAGACGCTTCCAATTCTGGGGATAGAAGAGGTGGTACTAGGCGATTAGCTACGGTAAATAAGGTAGAGCCTACCGAGGAAGATGTACAAAAACAAGTTCGCGAAACCCTTGAGAAATTACAAGGTAAATCCAAGAAGGGTAAGGGAGCCAAGTATAGAAGAAGTAAAAGAGATCAACATAGGGAGCAGACAGAGAAAGATTTAGAGCAACAAGAACTACAAAGCAAGGTCTTAAAAGTAACAGAGTTTGTTACTGCAAGCGAGGTCGCTACAATGATGGAAGTTTCTACTACGGAAATTATTTCTGCATGTATGTCGCTCGGTATTATGGTGACCATGAACCAACGTTTGGATGCTGAAACTTTATCTATAGTAGCAGAAGAGTTCGGTTATGAAGTTGATTTTGTCACTGCGGATATAGAGGAAAGTATAGTAGAGGAAGAGGATGCTCCGGAAGATTTGAAGCCTAGAGCACCAATAGTGACCGTTATGGGTCATGTTGATCACGGTAAAACTTCCTTACTGGATTATATCCGAAAGGAAAATGTTATTGCAGGTGAAAGTGGTGGAATTACGCAGCATATTGGCGCTTATGGTGTTACTTTAGAAAATGGTGAGAGTATTTCATTCTTGGATACACCAGGTCACGAGGCGTTTACCGCTATGAGGGCTAGAGGTGCTCAAGTTACCGATATAGCCATTATTGTGGTTGCGGCAGATGATGATATCATGCCTCAGACCAAGGAAGCTATTAGTCACGCCCAAGCAGCAGGAGTTCCTATTATTTTTGCCATAAACAAGATAGATAGGCCCACAGCTAATCCTGAAAAAATTAAGGAAGGTCTAGCGCAGATGAATCTTTTAGTAGAAGATTGGGGTGGGAAAATCCAGTCTCATGATATTTCTGCAAAAACGGGTGAAGGTGTAAAAGAGCTTTTGGAAAAAGTGCTCTTAGAAGCTGAGTTGCTAGAATTGAAAGCTAATCCTGATAAGTCGGCCACGGGAACCGTAGTGGAGGCATTCTTAGATAAAGGTAAAGGATATGTGTCTACTATTTTAGTGCAAGCTGGAACCTTGAAGATTGGAGATTATGTTTTGGCCGGTACTACAAGTGGTAAAGTGAAGGCAATGCAAGATGAGCGAGGTAAAAATGTATCTGAGGTAGGTCCATCAAAGCCAATTTCTATATTAGGTTTGGATAGTGCACCGCAGGCTGGGGATAAATTCTTCGTATTGGAAGATGAGCGTGAGGCAAAGCAGATTGCTTCTAGAAGATCACAATTACAACGTGAGCAGTCTGTAAGGACGCAGCGTCACATTACCCTAGATGAGATTGGAAGAAGAATTGCCCTAGGTGAGTTTAAAGAATTGAACATCATTTTAAAAGGTGATGTGGACGGTTCCGTTGAAGCGTTGACCGATTCTTTCCAAAAACTATCTACGGATGAAATTCAAGTTAATATCATTTATAAAGCCGTAGGGCCAATAACGGAATCAGATGTACTTCTTGCGTCTGCTTCGGATGCTGTAATAATAGGATTTAACGTAAGACCTATGGGTAATGCAAAATCCATTGCGGAGAAGGAAGAAATCGATATTCGTATGTATTCTATTATTTATGATGCGATAAACGATCTTAAAGATGCCATGGAGGGTATGCTTTCTCCTGAAATGAAAGAGGAGATTACAGGAACAGCAGAAATTCGAGAGACATTCAAAATTTCAAAAATCGGAACAATTGCTGGATGTATGGTAACTACAGGTAAGTTGTTCAGAAACTCTAATATTCGTTTAATCAGGGATGGGGTGGTTATTTATACTGGCGAATTTTCTTCTTTAAAACGTTTTAAGGATGATGTTAAGGAAGTTGCTAAAGGATATGATTGTGGTCTTCAGATAAAAAATTATAATGACATCCAGATTGGTGATGTTGTTGAAGGATTCCAAGAAGTAGCAGTCAAGAAGAAATTGAAATCGAAATAAACAACACTATAAGTTCAAAAAAAATCGGCCTATTTAGCCGATTTTTTTGGTTTTAACAACATGGCATTTGGGTATTTTTCCCTTACCTCGTTAAATTTTCGTTCAGCTTCTATTTTGGTTTTGAATTTTCCCACCCTAACACGGTAGGTCGGTGAGTCAAAATCTATTTTGGAGACTAGGTTTGGAAAGTCTTCCTCTACATTGGCTTTAATTTTTTCTGCTTGTGCATGAGAGCCAAACCCAACTTGTATTTTATAGTACTCGGAAGTCTTAAGTGCTGTTTTGTACAGATTCAATAATTCTTCTATCTTTTGATCTTGTTCTATGCTTACTTGTCCGTCTTGACCATATGCTATTTGGCTAAGTGCAAAGCAAAAACTGACGTAAATAATTTTTTTCATAGGGGTAATATTTTGGTTATGTGCAAGTTGCAAAGGTAATTTTTTTGGCGTTTAAATGAAACGTATATGAATCTATTTAGAACTGTTATAAATTGTAAATTATAAATAGATTAACATTTTTTCAAATAAAGTCTATGTCGTATTTTTGCGTTCAATTCAGGCATTCAGTCGGTTGTTCTTTTTAATTGTAGTCTACAACCGTGCCAAGAATCCGATTGAAATATTTTATCTATGAAAAAGGTTACATACCGAAATCAATTTTCTAGGGCTTTAGGGTTCAGTGTCATGTTTTTCCTGCTTTTTTCAGTTGCGTTGAGCGGTCAGGAAGAAGCTGCTGAAGGTTCTGGGGATGCTGTTGCCGGAAAGGCTTTGTTTAATCAAAATTGTGCTGCTTGTCATGCATTGAACCGAAAAATGACCGGTCCTGCGTTGGCGAATGTAGAGAATAGGCTTTATGAAGAGGAAGGCCTCGATAAGGAGTGGCTGTATTCTTGGATACGGAATAGTCAAGGAATGATTAAATCTGGTGATGCATATGCAGTAAAGATTTACGAGGAATATAATCAAGCCGCGATGACTGCATTTCCTACGTTGTCGGATGCGGATTTAGAAAATATTCTAGCATACACCGCAGCGCCACCGCCAGCTCCTGCCGTTCCTGCTGCTGATGCAGCAGTCGCTGTTTCTGGTTCTGCCGCTTCTGGTGGTATTTCTAACGAACTTATCTTAGGAGCGTTAGCGCTTGTTTTTGGCTTATTGGTGGTAATGCTAATTCTGGTGAACAAAACGCTGAGCCGTATTGCTCAGGCTAATGGTTTGGTTCTTGAAAAAGAGAAGGCTGCCAAGAAAACACCTATCTGGAAGGCATTTGCTCAAAATCAGTTTTTGGTGTTGGTGACTTCGATATTCTTATTATTGGGTAGTGCTTACTTCGCTTACGGGTGGATGATGCAAGTTGGTGTTGATCAGGGGTACGCTCCAATTCAACCTATACATTACTCACACAAAATACATGCTGGTACGAATAAAATAGAATGTCAGTATTGCCATTCATCCGCAAGGGTGTCTAAGCATTCGGGAATACCTTCCTTAAATGTTTGTATGAATTGTCATAAATCAATTTATGAATATACGGGTAATCCAGAAGGTCCTACTCAAGAGGATTTGGCCAATGGATATACCAATGAATTCTACACGAACGAAATAAAGAAATTATATAAGGCTGTTGGCTGGGATGAAGAGGGTCAAAAGTATACTGGTGAGAGTCAGCCTGTAGAATGGGTTCGTATTCATAATCTTCCAGACTTTGCTTATTTCAATCATTCGCAGCACGTTTCTGTTGCCGGTGTGGACTGTACAACCTGTCATGGTCCTGTACAGGAAATGGAAATTATGTATCAGTATTCTCCTTTGACCATGGGTTGGTGTATCGATTGTCACCGCGAAACCAATGTAAAGGTTGAAGGTAATGAATACTATGAAAAAATTCATGCTGAGCTTTCCAAAAAATACGGTGTTGAGAATTTGACAGCTGCTCAAATGGGTGGTCTGGAATGTGGAAAGTGTCACTATTAATAATTTATAAGAAGCTAATTACAGATATACGTATGTCATCAAACAAAAAGTACTGGAAAAACGAAGCGGAGTTAGATCCTAACGATTCCATTGTTGAGGCGCTAAGACAAAACGAGTTTGTAGAGGAGATTCCGGTTGGGGACTTCTTAGGGGATAAAGAAACTTTGTCTAGTACAAATACAAACCGTAGGGATTTCCTAAAATATGTTGGCTTTAGTACTGCAGCCGCTTCTTTAGCAGCTTGTGAGGGGCCTGTTATAAAGTCCATACCGTATGTAGTTCAGCCTGAAAATATAGTTCCTGGGGTTTCTAACTATTATGCATCTACTATTGCAAATGGTTTTGACTTTGCCAGTATATTGATTAAAACACGGGAGGGTCGTCCTATTAAGGTCGAGAATAATACCATGGCCAAGGTCAATGGCGGTGCTAATGCCAGAGTACAGGCGTCTGTATTGTCTTTATATGATAGTACTAGGTTGCAAGGGCCAATGGTGAACGGTGAGCCTGCAGAGTGGGATGTGTTGGATGCTGCTGTTAAAAGCAGAATGGCTGGCACTGGCGGAAAAAAAGTAGTCTTTTTGACACAAACGTACGCTAGTCCTTCTACAAATAGGTTGATGTCTGAATTGAAGGCGAGTAATGAAAATATACAACATGTAACATACGATGCAATTTCGGAGGATGCTGCTCTTACCGCGTTTGAAAACGCATATGGTGAACGAGCTTTAGCTGATTATGATTTTGAAAAAGCACATCTGATAGTTTCTTTTGGAGCGGACTTTCTTTCCGATTGGCAAGGTGGTGGTTTCGATAGTGGCTATTCAAGAGGAAGGGTTCCAAAGAACGGAAAGATGTCACGCCATGTACAGCTAGAAGCTAATATGAGTTTGACAGGAGCGAACGCGGATAAAAGAATTCCGTTGACGCCTACCGCTCAAAAAGTGGTGCTAGCTAAGTTGTACGGAAAGTTAAGCGGTGTGTCTGTTGGAGGTAATACTTCTGAATATGAAGCAATAGTAAATCAATTGGCGATAGAGGTGAAGAAGGCCGGTCCTAATGCTATCGTTGTTACTGGTTTGGATGATGTTAATGCTCAGATGGTTGTACTAGCAATAAACAAAATGCTAGGCAGTACTTCATTTGATGCCGACGCTCCAAGATATGTGCGACAGGGGAATGTAGCTGCAGTCAGTGCATTGATAGCCGATATGAAAGCTGGTAGAATAGGTGCTTTGATAATGGATGGAGTTAATCCTATGTATTCCTTACCTAATAGTGCAGATTTTAAAGAGGGATTGGATAAAGTTGATGTAACAGTTGCTTTTTCTACAAATTGGAACGAAACTACAGAAGCTGTTCAGTATGTAGGAGCTTCAAATCATTATTTGGAATCTTGGGGTGATGTGGAGATTAAAAAAGGGCATTATACCTTAATGCAGCCTACTATTCAAGAGCTTTTCGATACGAGACAGTTGCAAACGGCTATTTTAGGTTGGATTGGAAATGATCAGACGTATTACGATTATATTAAAGAAACATGGACCACTACTGTATTAAACGGTGCTGATTGGGGTCAAACACTACAAGATGGTGTGTTTAGCGCATCAACCATGGAGGTAGATGTAAATAATATGGTAGCATCGAGTACTGATGTTGATGAGCAGAGTGCTGTTGAGACTTTGCCGATGACATCTGCCTTACGAAGCTTAGCAAATGCTACTAGTGATGGTATGGAGCTTATTCTGTATTCAAAAGTTGGAATGGGTGATGGTCAGCAGGCCAATAATCCTTGGCTACAAGAATTTCCGGATCCTATTACACGGGTTTCATGGGACAACTATGTTACTATTTCTAAGAGTGACGCAGAGGAGCTTGGGGTAAAAAACGTGAACGTTGCCGACGGTGGCATGGACGGAAACTATGTTAACCTTACGGTTAATGATGTTGTTCTGCAAAACGTACCGGTGCTCGTGCAGCCAGGACAAGCTAAAGGATCCGTAGGTTTATCCTTTGGGTATGGCAAGTTAGTTGGAATGAAGGAGGATATGCAAACTGGGGTTAATGCCTTTGTTTTGTATGATGGGATGAACGCTAATCAAACGGTTAAAATAGACAAAGCTGCAGGTAATCATGAGTTCGCTTGTGTTCAATTACATAAGACCCTTATGGGGCGTAATGATATTATTAAGGAGACCACGCTTGAAATATTCAATACAAAGGACCATGCCGAATGGAATGAAGTTCCTCATGTTTCCCTGAACCATCAAGAGGTTCCGGCCTCTTCGGTTGATCTTTGGGATAGTTTTGATAGGTCTATAGGGCATCATTTTAATATGTCAATTGATTTGAACTCTTGTACGGGTTGTGGAGCTTGTGTTATTGCTTGTCATGCAGAGAACAATGTTCCTGTTGTTGGTAAGGCAGAGGTGAGAAAATCTAGAGATATGCACTGGTTGCGTATTGATAGGTATTACTCTTCCGAAGATTCGTTTGAAGATGATATAAATAAGAAAGAGGGCTTTGATGGCCTTTCTGGTGCTAACGGTTCCCTTGGTGGATTTGGAGAATTGGAAGATCCTGCGAATAATCCTCAAGTAGTATTTCAGCCTGTAATGTGTCAGCACTGTAACCATGCACCTTGTGAGACTGTTTGTCCTGTTGCGGCAACATCCCACGGTAGGCAAGGTCAGAATCAAATGGCTTATAACAGATGTGTTGGAACTAGATACTGTGCCAATAACTGTCCTTATAAAGTAAGGAGATTCAATTGGTTCTTGTATAATAATAATGATGAGTTCGATTTCCATATGAATAATGATTTGGGTAAAATGGTACTGAACCCGGATGTAAATGTTCGTTCTAGAGGTGTAATCGAAAAATGTTCTATGTGTATTCAAAAAACACAAAAGACAATTTTAGATGCTAAGCGCGATGGACGAATTATAGAGGATGGTGAATTTCAAACCGCTTGTTCTATGGCGTGCAGTAATGGAGCTATTGTTTTTGGAGATATCAATGACAAGGAGAGTGAAGTTGCAGAGCTTAAAGAAAGTGATAGGATGTACCATCTTTTGGAGTATGTTGGAACAAAACCCAATGTATTCTATCATGTGAAAGTTAGGAATACCAACGAAGCATAACAATACTAGAAAGTAATTATAACAGAAGTCTATGGCGTCGCATTACGAAGCTCCTATACGAAAACCACTAGTAGTCGGAAACAAAGGCTACCACGATGTAACCGTGGATATTGCAGCTCCTGTAGAAGGAAGGGCAAATAAGCATTGGTGGATTGTTTTTTCCATTGCCTTGGTTGCATTTCTATGGGGAGTAGGGTGTATCATTTACACTATTTCCACGGGTATCGGTACTTGGGGATTGAACAAAACAGTGAATTGGGCTTGGGATATTACCAACTTTGTATGGTGGGTAGGTATCGGACATGCAGGTACCTTAATTTCTGCCGTATTATTATTATTCCGTCAGAAATGGAGAATGGCCATTAACCGCTCAGCGGAAGCAATGACTATATTCTCTGTAATTCAAGCTGGATTATTTCCAATTATTCACATGGGTAGACCATGGTTGGC
>CBDUKC010000145.1:0-7712 GCA_965367705.1 uncultured Maribacter sp.
TAAAGCTCTTTGGCGCTATAGAGGAGGATGATCCTGTTTTTGAATTATGTCATAATTACATAAAGAATATCGTTGTTTTCACCCCTTCTGCGCCCCAACATTTGCAAATGGGAGAGCCGGAAGATCCACGTATAGACTTCACCGTTTTAAACACCCTATAATGCGCATAATCTCTGGTAAACACAAAGGAAGACATCTTATGGCACCTAAGAATTTGCCTGTTCGTCCAACCAAGGACATGGCAAAGGAGGCACTGTTTAATATTTTGAATAATAGATACTATTTTCCAGATGTAAAGGTGTTAGACCTCTTTGCCGGTACTGGAAATATAAGCTTTGAGTTTGCTTCACGAGGGGTTGCACAGGTAACTGCTGTGGATATGGAGGCTGGATGTGTGAGCTACATAGATAAAATATCGAAACAGTTAGAATTAGGTATAGAAACAATTAAAAACGATGTGTTTTCATTTTTAGCGAAACATACACAGCAATATGATATTATTTTTGCCGATCCTTTTTACGATATGGAGGAAACTGATTTCGCCAAAATTTCCGAATTGGCGTTTGCGAATAATATGCTTTTGGATGATGGCGTGTTAATTATAGAACACGCTAAGCGCACTGATTTATCTCAATTGCCCAATTTTATGGAATCTCGAAAATACGGGGGTAGTGCTTTTAGTTTTTTTAGTAATAACGTCTAGCATACCGCTTTTGTACGAATCCTACAAAATTGGTACGTCATGTACCGTTTATCGTTAAAAAAGTACGGTTCATACCCTTTTTGGTGTATTAGGTTAATAACCGTTTACCTTAGAGTTCGTTGATAGATTTGAGTTTAAGATTTGTTGACAGGTTTCTTTAGTACCCCACATTTTATTGAGCCACTTTACTTCCTATGGTTTGGTTAACCAACAAACGGTAATAGGAATATGAAACAAAACTACCTAAGAAGGAATTTTCTTAAGAATTCCATTTTGGCCACAAGTGGGCTAATTCTCTTTCCAACGATAGCAAGTGCTTCTAATTCTAATAGAAGAAAAGCAAATGTGCTATCCCACCAAACAGATATCCGAAGAAATTTATTTGGAAAACAAATAGAAATTTCAGGACAAATTTTTGATGCATCGGGTAAAAACACCTTAAGCGGAGCTCAGCTAGAGTTTTGGCACCTTTCGCCAAATTCAGAAGAATTGGGTCATAAGGGTAAGCTGGTTACCGATGAAAATGGTAGATATCATCTTACATCAGACTACCCTTCTCAAAAAAAGGGTACGGTGACGACAGTTCACTTTAAAGTTTCTAAAAATGAAATCATTAGCGAAACCGAATTAAAGGTTTCTGAATTTGATGCCTTTATCACAGGAGTACATTGGGAGAAAAATAATCAATTAAAAGAAGACCTTTTGTTTCCTAAACATTCAAAAAAAGACCTTAAAACAGAGGTTACATTCAATATTTCTTTAAACAACTAAAACAATTATAATTATGGCTTCAGATCCATTATTAGGTCAATTGATGACCGTAGGCTTTAATTTTGCCCCCAGAGGCTGGGCTTTTTGTGAAGGCCAAATTTTACCTATTAACTCAAATCAAGCACTTTTCTCTCTTTTGGGAACTACATATGGCGGTGATGGCAGAACCACATTTGCGCTGCCAGATCTTCGTGGTCGTAGTATTGTAGGTGTTGGTAACGGTCCAGGTCTAGCTACTCAGCGTCAAGGACAAGAGGGAGGTAATGAATCCTTTACATTGACGGCAACTAACCTTCCCTCGCACAATCATGCAATCGCAATTCCGGTAAGTAGTGAAGCCGGTGAAGAACCAGACCCTGCCAATAATTTCATTGCGGAGCGGACCAATGGCTTCAAGGCAACGCAAAACGCTAATTTAAATGGCAATACTACCGCGGATACTGAAGATACAGGAGGTAGCCAAACTATTTTTAAAAGAAGCCCGTATCTAGCGGTGTATACGTGTATAGCCCTGCAGGGTATTTTTCCATCTAGAAATTAAAAGGTATGTCAGCAAATCCATTTATAGGTCAAATTACCGTTTTTGCCAGTAATTTTGTCCCCAGGGGCTGGGCAACATGCGAAGGGCAACTATTGTCAATATCCTCAAACACAGCGCTATTTTCCCTTCTAGGAACAACGTATGGAGGAGATGGACGAAGCTCCTTCGGGCTACCAGATGCAAGGGGTAGAAGTTTTGTAAACCCAGGTCGAGGATCAGGGTTGAGCAATCAAAGTTGGGGCCAACGTGGAGGTACTGAAGGTTTTACTTTAATTGAGGCCCA
The DNA here is from genome assembly GCA_965367705.1 of uncultured Maribacter sp. Taxonomy (GTDB): domain Bacteria; phylum Bacteroidota; class Bacteroidia; order Flavobacteriales; family Flavobacteriaceae; genus Maribacter. Next base: position 2,299 of record CBDUKC010000145.1, read on the forward strand.
AATGCCATCACATAACCACACCTACAATCAGCAGCTTTTAGTTTCTGATGAACAAGGTGATTTGGACAACCCTTCGGGATCATTTATAGGTCAACATGATGGGGCATTCAATGAAGATCCTGGTACCGTAAGAAATTTAACAACGGCTAATACCGGAAATTCGCAGTCAATTGCCAAGCGGGATCCTTATTTGGCAATGTACGTGGGTATTGCAATATTCGGAGTATATCCTTCAAGAAGTTAGGATATGAAAATAGCTTTACTCCTTCCTACGTCAGATATGTTTCCAACCTTGGGTAGGGATTTTCTAAATGGATTTAAATTAGTTCCCAACCAAAACGGGGAAAATTTTAAATTTATCATTGAAAGTATTGGTAAGGCTGCAGATGATGAGGTACTCAAAATAGCTGATAAACTGTTGTTGCAAGAAGAGGTGGACCTTACCATTTCATTTTGTAGTGTATTTCAATTAGAGGACTTAGTTATCAAATTTGGACAATATAAAAGCCCATTGATTTTTGTTGATTTGGGCGGTTCGCTTCCAAAAAAAGCACATTTTAATCCCTATGTGCTGCACCATTCCCTGCATCTATGTAACTCTGCTTATACAGCTGGGCAGTACGCAGCGGAGCGCATTGGAAAGAAAGGGGCCTTGATTTCTTCTTTTTATGATGGCGGCTACCAATTGGCAGCTTCATTTGTGGTAGGATTTACGGATAATGGCGGGGAAATGGTCTATAACCATGTTGGTTCTATGGACTATAAAACCACTGATTATAAAACCGTGTTCAATAATTTAAAGGAAAACGGTGCTGAAGTGGCATTTACCTTGTTCAGCTACAAGGAGGCCCAACATTTTTTAAACGTGGTATCAAAAGTGCCCAAAGAAGACATACCTCAATTTATGGCATCGCCGCTAATGACCGATGAAAATATTGGGTATGACGATTACGGGCTATCGAACATACTTTCAGTCGCATCATGGTCTTTTAATGATGAAACAGAATCTATGCGTTCTTTTTTGAACCGGTACGAAGAAACATACCCTACGAATCCAAACATTTTTTCTTTGCTGGGCTTTGAAACTGCCTTACTGGCAAGCAAAGCTTATACCAACGGTAAAATAGAATTTGACAAGATTAAGGGCGAAAGCCTTGATGGCTCTCCACGGGCGCAACTGATTGTAAATCAAAATTACCAAACAGAAATAGAGAACCATGTGCTGCACAAATTTAAATACAACGGCGAAGCATATCAAAATACGATACTTAAAAAACTTAAAGCCGAAGAAGGACAAAACCTGGTAGATCGCTTCGAGGAAATTCCTTACACAGGCTGGAAAAATCCATATATCTGCACCTAACCAAACTCCATAATTATGAAAAAAATTACTCCGCTATTACTTATTGCACTACTGCTTTGTACGCTTTCTAGCCTTGCTCAGAAAGTTGCCATTGTAGGGATCAATCACACGACGCCTGATGGCCTTGCCATTGTGGCATTGGAAGATTTATCTACTGGTGAAACCTTTTATTATACTGATAAGGAATATGACGCTGCTACAAATTCATTTGTCGATCAAGAGGTAGTAGTTGAAATTACCCTGACCGCTGCTATTGCCAAAGGAGAACTAATTACTATTTCTGAGACTTCGTCAGATGTGCTTAGCTTTAGTTGCAGTAGTGGGTGCACAGGTACGGCAACGGTAATCGATGCCGCCAATACCAATTTCGCCATATCCTCTCAAGGAGAGGGACATTATTTATATGCAGATAGCGATTCTGATCCTACGAATGGGGTTACGGAAGTTTACTGTGTAATTTATACGGGATCCGGTGAAATAGTCCCTAGTGTCAATGGTGGTCCTATCCCAACCAATGAAGATCCTTCATCAGATTTTCCCAATGCGATTGTAGTGGATGGTTTTCCTAATGCAGCACCCGATTTTATGGAGTTTAACCCAGCATTACGTAGCGGGGCAGTTTCCAAATCCGATTTAGAGGATCCAAACAATTGGAACCATGGGCAAACTAACGCCCTTCCCTCGCAAACTCCTTTTGATGATATTGATGCAGCGGTTGATATAACGCTACCAACGATTTCATCCCTTACACCAATAAACGGTGCTACTGATATTGCCGTTGATGCCAATTTGGTGGTAGAATTTAATGAGGACGTGAAGGCGGTCCCGGGGAATAATATTATAATTTTGGCGAATTTAGTACCTGTGGTCACTATCCCTATTGATGATTCCCAGGTGACCATCGTTGGAAGCACTTTGACCATAAACCCAACGGCTGATTTGCCACCAGATGCCAGCATATCAATTGGTATCCCTAATGGTGGGTTAGAAGATTTTGCAGGTAATGATTTTGGAGGTATTGATCCCACTACCGGCTGGGTATTTACGACGGCTGTGCCTGTTGACAATACCCCGCCGGTTATAACTTCATGTCCAGAGCCAATAGTAAACGATTCCTTTGCTTCAAACGATGAATGTGGTGATTTTGTAACTTGGGAACCACCCACGGCCACCGATAATCTTCCTGGGGTCACTTTGACCTCCAATTATATGCCTGGTGATCTGTTTCCTTTTGGAACAACTGAGGTAACCTATACAGCTACCGACACCGCTGGAAACCATGCGAGCTGTTCGTTTATGGTAACAGTAAATGATGCAAATGCCCCAGCGCCAGTATGCATCAATGGTCTTACAGTAATCTTAGATGGGGTAACGGGGGAACAAACAATTCTTGCCACTGATTTTATTGCTTCACCTATTACTGATGCATGTGGTCCAGTAACATACACCATTTCCCGTGCAACTGTAGATGCGAATTCTGATGTTAGATCAACTAGCCTGACCCTAAATTGTGATGATGAAGAAACTACTTTGATTAGGGTATGGGCAGAAGATGTAAATGGAAACAGCGACTACTGTGAAACTTATATTCTAGTGGACAAAAGTCAGTTTATGTGTCCAGCGCCTTTAATTGTAGATCTAGAATTAGAAATGAGCGTGGATAACCTTACACCGGTTGTCGGCACTAAGATTAACTTCACCCTTACGCTCACCAATAAGGGACCGGGAAGTGCTACAGGGGTGACTGTGAAAAGCCTATTCCCAAGTGGTTATTCGGCTACTGGTGCTGGAGTGGTGAACGGAGGTACCTATCATTTTGCACCGCGGGGTGAATGGGAATTTGTAAGCCCGATTTTACCCGGTGCGACGGCGAAGTTGACTTTGGAGGCCATTGTAAACCCAAGTGGTGATTACCTTAATTTAGCTGAGGTTATTGCACTTGATGAAATCGATATTGATTCTTTTCCAGGCAATGGGGTGGATACCAATGGGGACGGCAACCTAATAGATGACCCGGGCGATGAGGATGATGGTGATGCCGAAACGGTAACTCCAATTGACAATATTCCCCCAGTCGCCGTTTGCAAAGACATTATGGTTCAACTGGACCCTAATGGCAAGGCTACGGTCAGTGTCACAGATATCGATGGCGGATCTAGCGACAGCGAGGGCAGCGTTACCTACGGTATTCAACGCCGGGTAGCAAGAATATTTGATCAGAACGCAACACCCGATGCCATTTTCGGCTCCGGCAACGCCAACGGCGGGTTCACGGTGAACCAAACGGGCGCGGTGGAGCTCGGCCTGCGTGCCAAGGTGCGCTACCCAAGCCCTCAGAACACGTTCAACAGTAACGGTGACGGCACGTATTCGCACTTGGCGGGAGCGGGCACCCCTGCGAGCAGGGCGCTCTGGAACTTTGAGTGGAGCGTGAACACAGACCCCACGGGCACGGCCGGCACGAAACTGGACGGGCTCACCTATGAAATGGGAATGGACTTTGATCCGAGCTTGGGCACGGACTACTTTGTCTTTGACCCGATCAGCCAACCGGTAGCGGACCATGCCATCGGTGATAATATGACGGCCAATGGTGGGGGTACTACGGCTACGGATCCAGCAGTCTATGCAGGATTATTGGCGGCGAACAATGTAGCACAGAACTCCTGGAACCTTGATTTCTTCAATGAATTGGCAGGTAAGGTTTTTGATCCAACTGTTGATGGTACCTATGAGGTCTATTTAAAGGCATTCGATGGTAGCGGCGCCAGAGTGGGCGAAACCAAGATTACCGTAGTAGTTGGTAATGGTGGAGCACCCGGCATGTTGCCACAGAGCATCGACTTTACAAATGCAGATATTGGGACCAATATAGTAGAACTGATTGTTGTGGATGCAGCAGGCAATACGGCCATCTGTACTTCAACGGTAACGGTAAAATCTGCATGCGAGGTTGAAATTGGTACACAACCTATGGATGCTGAAATATGTGCCGGCGACCCGTTGAGCTTCGATGTTACCGCCACGGGCACAGGATCCTTATCCTACCAATGGCAAGTGGATACCGGCAGCGGTTTTGCGGATCTGGGCGCACCGAGCGCCAGTTCACAATTGAACTTCGCCTCTATGGAAATTGGGGGCAACGGCAACCGGTACAGGGCCATCGTAACTTCCGACAACGGTACCCCGAACGACGCTAGGGACGACTGCAGCGCCACCAGTGAAGCGGCCACCCTGACGGTGAACCCTTTGCCAATGGTAGAGATCACGGGCAGCGACAGCTATTGTTATAACGGAAACGGTGTCGTCCTGGATGCCGGTGCAGGCTATTCCAGTTACCTCTGGTCGCCCGGAGGGGAGACCACCCAGACTATAACCGCCATTGAAGGCAGCTATACGGTACAAGTGACCAATGCGCTGCAATGTGCAGCAACATCAGAGGTGTTCATGGTGACCAAGAACGAGGCATTGGCCTGTAACATAACACAGGACGTATTGACGACCGACCACTTGACGCAGGACGGAGTGGCCACGGTGAATGTGACCGGTGGTACGGGACAGTTCACCTATCTATGGGACAATGGCGAGACGACACAGACGGCGACCACATTAACCTATGGTATGCACAGTGTAACGGTGACGGACTCCAATGGATGTGAGACCAGTTGCCAGATAGATATCGCCAAAGAACTTTACTGTTGGATCAACTTGGTTCAAAATGTGAGCGTGCGCGGCGGCAGCGATGGTGCTGCACGTGTAAACGGAAACGGAGGCTTTAGACCCTTCACCTACCAATGGGAGGATGGTTCCACGGCACAATTGAATAGTAAGCTGGGCGCAGGCACCCATTATGTGGTGATAACCGATGCCACCGGCGCCACATCGCGATGTAGTATTACTATTACGGAACCTACAGGTGGCAATTGCGATTCGTTCATGGCCACAGTGGAACAGGACAAGCTTTCAACGGACCACCAAACGAAAGATGGTGTTGCGACGGTATACCCAAAAAGTGGTACGGCGCCGTTCACCTATCTGTGGGACAATGGCG
>CBDUKC010000146.1:0-7675 GCA_965367705.1 uncultured Maribacter sp.
TTTAGGATTTGTCTTTTACTACCCCATCGGTTTGCTTTTCTCAAAGGAAACAACAGTCTTAGACGCGTTTTACGGAGTGTTTTTTATTGTGCTCCTTGGCCTTCCTGTAAACACCGTAGCCTTTGTTCTAGATGGTTTGTTCAAAGGTCTCGGAGAAATGCGCTATCTGAGAAACACCCTGCTTACAGCAACCTTTTTAGGCTTTATCCCCATGCTATTTTTTGGAAAATATATGAACTGGAGCCTTACCGGAATATGGATAGCTTTTTCTGTTTGGATGTTTATTAGGGGCGGTGCGCTTGTCTGGAAGTTTCGGAAAAAATTTCGTCCGATGTTGCAGGTGGAATAAATAGAAGGTAGTTTGTAAAATGAAAAAGCACGGATGTATGTTTTAACTTGACTCTTAAACTTTCTAAACAAGTCCTTACCTTTAAACATGAAACTTCAAAACCTATGACAACGAACAGACCCAACGGTAGCCTTTACACCAAAATAGAAAGCCAAATTGCAACAGTGGAATTTGGCCATCCTGCCAGCAACTCATTTACCTTAGAACTTCTGAATAGGTTAACAACAGAGCTAAACACCCTTTCCGAAAATAATGCGGTTACGGTCATCTTACTGAAATCCGAAGGTGAAAAAACCTTTTGTGCTGGTGCTTCTTTTGATGAATTGATGCAAGTTTCAAATCTGGAAGAAGGAGAAGTTTTTTTTAGCGGATTCGCTAACGTGATCAATGCCATGCGCCGTTGTAATAAAATCATCGTTGGTCGGGTACAAGGCAAGGCCGTAGGTGGTGGGGTAGGATTAATTTCCGCTTGTGATTATGCCTTTGCAGTTGAAAGCGCTTCCATAAAACTATCCGAATTGTCTATTGGTATCGCACCTTTGGTAATTGCTCCCGCGGTAGAGCGTAAAATAGGGGTCGCAGCAATTTCAGAACTATCCCTAGCGGCTACAGAATGGAAAACCGCGTATTGGGCCCAAGAAAAAGGCTTATATGCAAAGGTTTTTGACAATCTAGAAGCCTTGGACAAAGAAATTGACTTTTTTACGCAAAAACTTTCGGCCTATAATCCAGCTGCGATAGTGGAATGGAAAAAAGTGCTATGGAACAATACCGACCATTGGAGTAGCTTATTAACAGAAAGAGCTAAAATTACAGGTAGTCTGGTGCTATCGGAATTTGCTAAAAATGCATTGGCAAAATTCAAGAGAAAATAGTTAAGAAAAGACCTTATAAAGGACTATAGCGCTAAACGTATAGCTTTGTTTGTATACTAAACATAAGGTGATATCGTTCTTAAAACATATCCTATTTTTAATACTATGGAACTTTTGAACTTTTTAAACAGTGACCTTATCCTACCCATAGGAATGCTAATTGCCATTGTTTTCTATATAGGTAGTAGAATAAGAAATAGCAGGCGTTACAAACGTTAATCCCAAATGAGGCGTAGAAAAATGCAGATTTGGAGTTTTTTTATTCCCTGTTATTTGCTCTACGATCCTTTCTTGCGTACTATTCCTGGACGCAGTACCAAAAAAGCCAAGACTTGCTCAACAATGGGGAACGCACCACGGCAAACGTAGTAGCCTACAAAACTTCACAAGGAAAAACGGAGCCTTATACGCTCCCATATTTGAGTTTAAAGCCCGCTTTCAGGAATTGGTCACTTTTGCAAGTACCATTAATAATAGTCCGCCTACATACGATATTGGAGAAAACGTGAAAATCGTATACAACAACCGTAACCCACAAGATGTGAAGGTAGTTTCGTTTTGGGGCCTGTACCGTGCCAGCATAATCCTTCTAATGATTGCAAGTCCGCTCCTCGTTATTGCAGGTTCCTATTTACTCTTTATCAGCGGTTAACGTTACTGCAAGCTCCAAAAAGTTATCTTTTTAAGTCCACAAACATATATCACAAAGCTTTACATCATATTTTGAGGTGCTGCCACTTTTTCAATTTATCAGCTATACGAGTAACGGTAGCTGCCAAACAGAACCATGATAAAAAATCATATCTTTAGTTCATCAACCTAATGTTTCCAAACATATGCACATGTTAAAACTAAAAAACACCTTTGGCTTTCTCTTAATCCTAACAGTAATCAGCTGTGGTGAAACAAAGTCGGAAACACAAATAGAAACCTCCCAAAAATGGTTTAAAGGAAACTTGCATACCCATTCGTATTGGAGCGATGGGGACGAATTTCCAGAGGTTATTCTTGACTGGTATAAGGCACGTGATTATCAATTTATGGCCTTATCTGATCATAATACCATAGCAGAAGGTGAGAAATGGGTAACTATACGAGAGGATTCCCTTTATCAAAAGGCATTTCAGCACTATCTAGAAACCTATGGCGCTAATTGGGTGAAACATAAAATTGAATCTGGCAAAACCTTGGTGAAGTTAAAAACTTACGAAGAATACAGGGGAAAGCTAGAAAAACAAGGTGAATTCCTCGTTATTAAATCAGAAGAAATAACGGACTCTTATGACAACAAGCCTATTCATATGAATGCTACGAACATTCAAGAAAAAATTGACCCCATGGGTGGCGGTAGCGTTGCAGAGGTAATGCAGAATAATATAAATCAAGTACTTAATCAACGTAAGGAAACTGGTGTTCCCATGATACCGCACATTAATCATCCTAACTTTGGTTACGCCATAACCCTGGAGGATATGATTTCCTTGAACGGGGAACGTTTTTTTGAAGTATACAACGGGCATCCAGCAGTACATAACATGGGAGACTCTACGCGAATCTCCACAGAAAACATGTGGGATTTAATCAATATTGCCTATTTAAAAAATAACAAACCCCTTATGTACGGACTTGCTACCGATGATTCCCATCATTATCACAAGCAAGGGAAATCATTTAGCAACGCAGGAAGAGGTTGGGTAATGGTGCAGGCGGATACGCTATCGGCAGTAAGTTTAATACATGCATTAGAATCGGGAAATTTTTACTCAAGTACAGGGGTTGCACTTAAAAAATTAACGAATGATACTACCACAATCTCTGTTGAAGTAGCACCGGAGACCGGGGTTACCTATGAAATAAGCTTTATTGGCTGCAAGAAAGGGCAAACCGAAACCGAAGTATTAAAAACAGTGAACGATACAACTGCGGAGTTTCAACTTACAGAGGATTTGCTTTTTGCCAGATGTACCATTACCTCATCCAAATTACAGGAAAATCCTATTGAAGACATTTTATATGAAATGGCATTTACACAACCGGTAAGACCAGCAGAATAAAACCGTAGACGAGAAACTATATAGTGACACTTTGATTTTAAAGAATCCCTACCTTTGTCGCTTAATTTTTGATGATGAGTAATATTAGAATTACCAAACAGTTTAATTTTGAAACCGGACACGCTCTTTATGGATATGACGGCAAATGCCGCAATGTTCACGGACATAGTTATAAGCTCTCCGTAACGGTCATTGGACAACCCATAACCGATACAACCCATGTTAAATTGGGAATGGTTATCGATTTTACCGATTTGAAAAAAATTGTAAAAGAAGAAATTGTAGATAAATTTGATCACGCAACCGTATTCAATAAAAATACGCCCCATATAGAGTTGGCAAAGGAACTCACCGATCGTGGGCATAACGTAATTCTTGCCGATTACCAACCTACAAGTGAGAATATGGTTATTGCCTTTTCAAAAAAAATAGCGGCTAGACTACCAGAGAACATTAAACTACATTCGTTAAAACTTCAAGAAACGGAGACCTCGTTTGCAGAGTGGTTCGCTAGTGATAATACTTAATAAATCAGTTTACCAAAAACAAAAGTGCCCAGACCTATATACGTCTGGGCACTTTTAGTATGTAAACTAGGTTGGTTACCTCATTCTAAAAACCTTATGCAATCTCTTCTAATATCTGCAACGTTTCCAAATCATTTTGAATTTCATCGCGCTGCTCCCTGATAATTTCGCGAATCCGGTGCGGCACCATACTATCCGTTAAGAGTTCGTTGTACTCAGAAATAGCGGACTTGTCACCTCTAACCGATTCTTCCAGCATCGCTTCATCAGTATCGCCTGAAAAAAATGTTTTCGCATCCATCCACGCCCTGTGCATTGTTCCTTTAACCGAGCCTTCTATTTCCGTACTTCCTGTTTGTAATGCCGGAGTAGCATTGTGTAATGTTTTTATAAATAATCTGCGCTTTTCCGCGCGTTGTTTAAAATAATTCTGAATTCCACGTTCTTTCGCATTTTCAGCCGCTTTTTCAAAGCCCTTTACAGAATCTTCATTTTTCTCAATTATCTGCTTCATTCTATCCTCAATATTCTTAATATCGTTGTTCATATACTATTTTTAATTTAAGCAACAGTAGCTCTTACTGTTCAACATATACAAGGTAAGAGCTAAGAGCGCTTGAGATCGATGCGTATCAAATGAATATTGATGCATTTGCCAAAGCAAAACGCTATTCCGCTATATTTGTAGACTAAATGAAATCTATACCCCTACCTAAAGGCAAAAAAATATATTTTTCCAGTGATAATCACTTGGGGGCACCCGACATGGCCGAAAGTTTACCTCGTGAAAAGAAATTTGTAGCTTGGTTGGACGAAATCAAAAAAGATGCAGGGGCTATTTTCCTACTTGGCGACCTTTTTGATTTTTGGATGGAATATAAAACCGTTGTTCCTAAAGGGTTTACTAGAACCCTAGGAAAACTAGCAGAACTTACAGATGCTGGAATTCCCATTTATTTCTTTGTGGGCAATCATGACCTTTGGATGAACGATTATTTTCAAAAGGAACTTAATATTCCCGTATTTCACAAACCTCAACAATATACAATTAACGGCAGCTCTTTTTTTATTGGTCATGGCGATGGTCTTGGCCCGGAAGACAAAGGCTACAAGCGCATGAAAAAAGTATTTACCAATCCGTTTTGCAAATGGTTGTTCCGTTGGTTACACCCAGACATTGGTGTTCGCATAGCGCAATATTTATCAGTTAAGAATAAACTTATATCAGGCGATGACGATGCTAAATTTTTAGGGGCGGACAAGGAATGGTTAGTACAATATTGCAAACGAAAGCTAGAAACACAACACTACGACCATTTCATCTTTGGACATAGACATCTTCCGCTTGAAATAGAATTAAATCAAAAATCAAAATATACGAACCTGGGCGATTGGATAAAATACTACACCTATGGTGAATTTGATGGTGAAACCTTACGTTTAAAGAAATATGCAGAGAATTAGGTATTGCTAGTTTAAAATCAACATATGTCACAACTAGCAATTATCCCCATCCAAGCCACAGTTTTCACCTGTTTCAAAATTCTTCACTGGAGCCACTTCTTCAAAAGCCTCTAAAAAAACCGAACTTGGCTGCGCTCCACTTATCCCATATTTATTATTGATAATAAAAAATGGTACACCGGATACACCTAGGTTTTGGTAATGGGCAATTTCTTGCTTAACCGAGTAAGCAATACTATCATCAGCGATAACTTCCTCTGTCTTCTTGGCGTCCCAGCCAAACTCTGCCATTATGCTTATTAATACTTCAATAGAGTTTAGGTGTAGGTTTTCAGTGAAATACCCATATAAGAAACGTTCTTTTAGTTGTGGTTTAAATCCTTCTTCCCCAGCTACATGAAGTAATTGATGTAAAGGCAAGGTATTTACCGCCAACCAATTTTTGCCAAAATTAAATTCGATACTAAGTTCCGAACCTACATCCGTAATACGGTCTGTCATGGCCTTGGTTTTCTCCAAATCGCCAAATTTTGAACTTAAATAAGTATCCCTATCAAAACCCGAAGCGGGAATAGTTGGGTCTAGTTGAAATGGATGCCACGTAATTTCCACCGGTGCACCTTGCCATTGTTCTAAAGCTGATTCCAATCTTTTTTTTCCAATATAACACCACGGACAGGCCACGTCGGATACCACGGCTACCGTAATAGGCTCTTGTTGCATTTTTTTATGTTTTAGTTACTCTTTTAGTCCAATGTTCATGACAAAACTAACAAAAACGAATGTCGCAATGATACGTTGAAAAGCTACCCGATGGGTTATAAAAAAACCCCTCCAATTAAATTGAAAGGGCTCATTTATATTTATGAAGTTCGCCTATAGCGTTCTCAGATATTCTGCAACGTTTCTTGTTTCTTCTTCCGTAAGGTTTTGGTTCAGCATTATCGCATTGTTGTATTCCTTTAATAAGGCTTTTGCGATTGGGTCTTCCTTCAACATACCATCAGGATTGATAATCATATTCATCACCCATTCCGGACTTCTTCTTTCGTACACACCACTTAGTGCAGGACCAATCATTCGCTGTTCTGCCATGTGACAAGCCGTACAAATAGCTTGAAATTTTGCTTCACCCGCGGATGCCATTTCAGTATTGATTTCATCATCAAAGCTAACAGATGAAAAGGGTCCTACTCCTTTATTATCTAAATCCACAGGAACTTCAGCGGAAGCTGCTTCCTTTTTGACCTCCTTCTTGGCACGGTTCATTTCAAAACCATCCTTTTTTTCTTCTTTCTTTTCGCCACAGCTTACCATTAAGGAACCTAGCGCTACTAACATGAGTAATTTTCTCATTTTTTGCTGAATTTTAATCGTGATTTTTATGTTTCAAACGAGCTACTAAGATACAAATTTTTATGATTAAGGATGATTTAAATATGTGGCAGCTATACGACCTCGACACTATCTAATCCCGTTCATGCTCAATTACATCTTTTGACAAGTCCAATCTCCTAAATGTTGGGGAAACCAAAGCGGTAATCCCTACGGTCAATAAGGTCATTGTTCCTCCAAATACCACAGCGGTTACCGTTCCCATAAGTTTAGCAGTTGCCCCACTTTCAAAAGCACCTAACTCATTAGATGACCCCACAAACATAGAGTTAACCGAAGCAACCCTTCCCCGCATATTGTCCGGTGTCTTTAATTGAAGAATCGTTTGACGAATAATCATTGAAACGCCATCTACCGCACCGCTTAAAAACAAGGCAATTACGGATAGCCAGAAATAGGTCGAAAGTCCAAAAACAATTATGCAAACACCAAAACCAGCTACCGCCCATAGCAGTTTTTTACCTGCTTTTTTATGTAACGGAAAACGCGTTGCACCCAACATAGTAATCGCAGCTCCAACCGCCGGTGCTGCCCGAAGAATACCAAACCCTTCCGAGCCTACTTGAAGAATATCCTGTGCGAAAATGGGCAATAAAGCCACCGCTCCACCAAAAAGCACAGCGATCATATCCAAGGTCAACGCACCAAAAACAGCCTTCGTCTTAAACACAAACTGCAAGCCTTCTTTTAAGCTCTCAAAAACAGGCTCCCCAATTTTGGGGTTTAAAATGGGTTTTTTATCAATCTGAAACAATAATAACAATGCTAACACAGAAAACCCAACGATGACGCACATGGACCAGTGCACCCCTATAATACTAATAGAAAAACCTGCCAATGCAGGACCCATGACAGAGGCCATTTGCCAAGTAGAGCTGCTCCACGTAGCTGCATTAGGATAAATTTTCTTTGGAACCAAAAGCGCGATTAAGGAGAATATAGTTGGTCCTAAAAAGGCACGTACCAAACCGCCCAAAAATACCAAGCCATAAATTCCGTACAGTATACTTT
>CBDUKC010000147.1:0-7659 GCA_965367705.1 uncultured Maribacter sp.
GCACAAGACACCCTAGATGATGATCACAGTTCGCCCTATGAATTAATGTCAAGTTATTATACGAACGAATTTAAGCCGTTCCAAAAAAAGAACATTTATACTGGCCTAGCCTTCTCTTTAAGTGATCGTAACTTAACCAACATTGATCAACTTATACAAAATGTCGTTACTGGCGAAGATATTAGCTATAATGTTGTTTTAAAGGGCGGTTATTATACTGGAGATTATGGCATGTTAGGCATTAACTTGGAATACAACGAGGAAAAGTTCGAAGGCACTATTTTTAGAGAACCTGATACCATACAATCTAGGTCAATATCACGGGGGTACACCATTACCCCAAATATAAGGTCGTCTGTACCGCTAACGGCAAACGAGCGTTTGAGTTTTTTTACAGAAGTAGGACTTTCATTGGGTATACGAAATGGCTTAACAAGAAACACAAAAAATTTAGACGAGGTAGAAACTGCATATAATGATGAATTCAACCTACGCCTTGGAATAAGCCCAGGAATTACATTTTTTGCAATCGAAAATTTTGCTTTTGAAATTCAGCTAGACGTATTAGGATATGAATTAAAGGTGAAAAATAGTGAGATAAATGGTGAAGAACAGTCTAAAGATGTTCGAAACAATATAGATTTTAATATTGATATCTTATCCTTAAAACTAGGTCTTGCGTATTATTTTGGAGCCAACAAAAGACGAAATTAAGCCGAAAATGAAAAAACAATTTACCCTATTCATATCTATTATTCTGATTTCCGCCACCTCATGCGTAGGAGAAGACTATTTTGGCCTTTCGCGTTTTGGCAACATCAAGAGTATTTCAGTGAGCAACCAAGCTTCTAATGCCATTATAAAAGTAGATAGCTTACAGGTTACCGTAGAGATTCCTGCAGGTGTTGACCTTACATCTCTTTCAATAGAATCGCTAGCTATTTCTTCGTTTGCTTCTTCTAATAAAGTTGTGGGCGATACCCTAAACTTGGAAAACTCCAGTTTTATAACCGTCACTGCTGAAGATGGCAAGGAGTACCAATGGGAGGTAAAATCCTTTGTTGCAGCGGCGAACCAGCAACTTGATAATTACGACTTAGATTTATGGTATAAAACCAGTACGGATTACTTTGAACCAGGTGCTGATGCGGTAACTACTATATGGGGAACAGGAAACCCTGGAACACAAATTTTAAATAAGCTCGCCACAACCCCCATCGATTTTGGCTCTGACAACCTTGGAGCAAAAATGGAAACTCTTGATAATGGAAAATTAGCAGGAACATTTGGGGCTCCAATTTCAGCTGGTTCTATATTTACAGGTTTTTTTAATTCCGATAAAGTTGACCCTTCCAACCCAGAAGCCGCTATTGAATTTGGTACGCCCTTCGCAGGGCGACCTACAAAACTTAGCGTTAAGTATTCATATGCTCCAGGTACAGAAAATAAGGATAAAGCTGGAAATGTACTTGACTATAATGATGCCTGTGATATTTATGCCCTATTGGAAGTAAGGTCAGGGAACGAAACAGAAAGGCTTGCTACAGCTTGGTTTAGGAGCGATGCCCAAAAAGATGAATTCACAACAGTAGAAATCCCATTTACATATGGTGAACTTGCTGATAGTTTCCCTAGTTATATGAGGCCTTTAAACAATCGCTATGTTAGTAAAGATTCTGCAAATTTCGTCTCTCCCACACATATTACTTTTGTTGCTTCTTCAAGCTACGATGGTGCCAATTTTGCTGGCGCAATTGGGAGCACCTTAATCATTGATGATGTAGAAATGGTCTATGAGTAAGGTTTTAAATTAGAAAATTGAAAGCTAAATCAGAGTTGAATAACTAGTTTTCATATTAATTACACTTTAGTTAAAAGGTGTTTTAAAAATTAGAATCCTATCTATACTCCTTACTCATTCTTATAAGACTTTTTATTAGCACTAAACACCTTGGCACTCGTTTTCATATCAGCATATCTAGGGTCTTGTACATAGTCCTGTTTCTGCATTTTCACTACCTCAATACTTAAAAACCCGAACTCGCTCACCACCTTACCATAAAAACGATAGATTCCCCTGCCCTGAAAAGGATATACCGCTGCCACGGGAGGAAAAAGAACCGTATCAAAAACAGCCCCTTGCTGATCTACCAATGTGGCAAAATGCATGCGTTTCCCTTTATGTGTTTTGGTATTTTTAACCGTGACGATATACCCGTAGATATCTATATACCTGTTCAGGTAACGTTCCAAATCTTTACTTCCCGTACTATTCTTTGGAGGGTCTACCAATAAAGCATAGGGACTGCACAAACAAAAACCCAATAGCTCTAGTTGGGTAAAAGCCATCTCCAAATCGGTGGTATGTAATTTAGGAATTTCAAAATTTTGTTGTTTGGGCCTGAATAGCTTGGGGTGGTCTATTTTAACGTTTTTGGTCAAGAACAAATGTGCTTTCCATAACAATTCGTGCTTATTGATTCCCGTAAAACCGAAGGCGTCGATACGAATCAGAATACTTACCTGTTCTATGGATATGAGCACACGATCTAAAAAATCTTCCAAAGAAAGATACGCACCGTTTAGCGTACGCTCCTTTAAAATTCGGTCGACCACGCGGACTTCCAATTCTTTTAAATACATAAAACCCAAATACAATGCTTTCCCATAGATACGATTCCCCGCATCACTTTTATTCATACAAGGGCCATGAATAATAGCACCCAACATACGCGCCTCATGGATATAAAACTCCGATCGATAAAATCCGCCTCCATTGTTAAGTACGGCCACCATATATTCCAGCGGAAAATAAGCGCGTAAAAAAAGGGTTTGGTAACTCTCTACGGCATATGAAGCAGAATGCCCTTTGGCAAAGGCATAGCCTGCAAAACTGGCCACTTGATTCCAGATTTCAAAAATCAAAGTGTCCTCATATCCCTTTTCTCGGCAATTGGAAATAAACTTCTCCTCCACCCTTTGAAACTCTGCCCGTGAACGAAACTTACCGCTCATGCCACGGCGTAATACATCTGCCTCACCCAAATCCAAACCTGCAAAATGGTGCGCTACCTTGATCACATCCTCTTGATAAACCATAACGCCATAGGTTTCTGGCATAATATTCAACATAACGGGATGTGCCAGCTCTTCTGCCCTACCCAGATTGCGGTGCCGCAAGATATACTCCCGCATCATGCCACTTTTAGCCACCCCTGGACGAATGATGGAACTCGCGGCTACCAAGCCCAAATACGTATCTACCTGTAACTTTTTAAGCAGCATACGCATTGCAGGAGATTCTACATAAAAACAACCCATACATTGTGCAGTCTTTATCAGGTTATTGATTTTAGGGTCGCTCTTAAACCGTTTGATATCATGAATATCCCACTGGGCAATTTCATCTGGTCTGGTTGCTTCTAGAATGGTGATGGACTCCTTAATTTTAGAAAGGCCGCGCTGTCCAAGAATATCAAACTTATACAGCCCTACATCTTCTGCAATGACCATATCGTATTGTGTTGTCGGGTAGCCTTTGGGTGGTAGATGTGTAGCCGAAAACCAGTGCAATGGCTTATCACTGATTAAAATACCACCCGCATGAATACTAAGATAGTTGGGCATGCCTTCCAAAAGTTTTGTGTATTTGACGACCAAGGTAGAAACACCATCTAATCTGGCGTCTTGAAAATTACCATCACACAATTTATCTATTTCATCCTTGGGCAAGCCAAACACCTTACCCAGTTCACGTACCATACCACGCCACTTAAAGGTGACGTAGGTACCCAACAAGGCTACATGCTCAAAACGTTCAAAAATGTATTGGGTCATGATAGGCCTATCGTGATGTGAGAAATCGATATCAAAATCTGGCGGATTGGCACGATACAAATTCATGAAACGCTCAAAATAAAGGTCCAGCTCCATGGGGTCTACATCCGTAATGCGTAATAAATACGCAACAATGCTATTGGCACCACTACCACGGCCTACATAGAAGAAATTACGGCTACGGGCATAGCTCACAATATCCCAATTAATTAAAAAATAGGAAACAAAGCCCATTTGCTTAATGAGACTCAACTCCTTTTCCAACCGTGCAAGTACGTCCTCATCTACTTCAGGATACCGATACGGTAGCCCTTCTTTACAGAGTTTTTCTAACAGTAACTCATCTTCTGTTTGACTTCCTAAGTAGTTTTTTAAATTTTGTGGTTTCCGTCCTTTAGAAAAATCGAAATGAATGGAGCAGGCGTTCATAAAACGCTCTGTGTTTTCTAATATAAAAGGATATTCAGAAAAGGCTGCTGCTAGGTTTTGGACAGGAAACATCTTCTCCTCTGGATCTGCTTGCTCGGTAACACAAAGCTTACTCAACAAGGTATTATTATCTATGGCCCGCAGCAAACGATGGGCGTTAAAGTCGCGCTTACTCCTAAAAGTTACTGGCTGTTGCACTACCAACTTATCTTGAAGGTCTATCAATCTAGAAAAACGCAATCGCCTTAAATCGGCAATGGAAATACCGATAAATTCGTGTTCCAAAAAGCGTGTCATTTCATGCTGAAGTACCTTTTCAAAAGGATAGATGACGTAGGCATGTTTAAATTTGGGAGGTCTAATCGGAAAATCCTTTTTATGGTGTAAGTGTTCCGATAAATAATCGTTGAGTTCCAGATACCCCTGATTATCTCTTGCGATACCCACAAAGCAAGGTTCTACTCCATTCCTAAAATCGATTCCCAAAATAGGTTTGATACTGAGTTCTTGTGCCTTTCTCACAAAATTCAAAGCTGCCGAAGTCGTGTTGATATCGGTAAGCGCCAATTGGGTTACGTGATTTTCTTGCGCTAATTGCAGCAGCGCCACCTCTGAAAAAGTGCCGTAACGCAAGCTGTAGTATGTGTGGCAGTTTAAATAGATGTTAGAATTGAGATTTTTAGCTATTAGACTTATTTTGTTATTGGATGCTCGGTGTTGGGTGCTGTTTTAAAGCTTGCCTGCCGCAGTAGGGTTTAAGAATCAAGTTCAAACTCAAATACAAAAATCAAATACAAATACAAACGTCAAACTCAAATACAATTGTAGTGCTCCAGTACTAACCTTAGCTACTTACTTTGTACTTCTTACTATCAACCAACTACCCTCTTTATCACTGTTTCCTATGCGCTAATACTACCGGTGGTCTACCATCAAAAGGATTATTTATCCTACCTATAGTTTTGGCATCCATACCAGCCGCCCTTAGCACACTTTTGTCCCCATACCGTTTTCGGATAGCATCCATCGCATTATAAAGGTTGAGCGTTTCTTCGGTATCCTCGAACAAGTTTATCTGATAATTACCTGCTACCAAATGACTGAACCGAACTCCTATGAGACGCACCAACAAACGTCTGTTGTAAAGTGTTCTGAACAGTTCCAAAATTTTAGGAATCAAGATATGATCTGCGCTCGTATACGGAATTCGTAATTGTTTGGAGTAGGTATTAAAATCTGAATATCGGATTTTAACGTTGATACATGCGGTTAACTTTTCGCCCCTACGTAGTTGATAGGCCAAGTTCTCTGTCATCGCAATAAGAATACCTTTTAGTTTTACAACATCAATAGTATCTCTAGTAAAGGTACGTTCCGTAGATATTGATTTTCGTTCGCAAAACGGAATTACCGGGGTATTGTCTATCCCGTTGGACCTTTTCCATATAATACCCCCATTTTTACCCAGCACCCGCTGCATTACATGTATAGGCATTTCTTGTACCGTACGCACCTGCCGCAATCCTAGATTACGAAGCGTTTGGTAGGTTTTATCACCTACCATAGGTATTTTTTTAATGGATAAAGGCGCTAAAAATGATTTTTCAAAACCTTCGTCAACCTTTAGATGATTGTTAGGCTTGGCTTCGTTCGTTGCTACTTTGGACACTACTTTATTAGCGGACAGCCCAAAAGAAATGGGCAATCCCGTTTCCTTGATGATACGCTTTCGTAATTCACCCGAAAACTTATAGGAACCAAAGAAACGATCCATACCCGTTAAGTCGGCATAAAACTCATCGATACTAGATTTCTCAAAAAGCGGTACCTGCTCCTTTATGATTTCGGTAACCATATCCGAATGCTTGCTGTACTCACCTGAATTACCACGGATTACAAAAGCGCCAGGACACAACTCTTTAGCCATTTTCATAGGCATACCGGAATGTACACCAAAACCGCGTGTCTCATAACTGCAGGCAGCGACGACACCTCGGTCTCCAGTACCACCAACTAACAATGGTTTGTTTTGCAAATACCGATTATTGAGTCGCTCAACCGACACATAAAAAGTATCTAAATCTATATGTAAAATGGTTTTTTGCATTACTATCCTGAAATTTGGGATAGCTAATTTATGGATTATTTCCTATTTTATGGATTATTTCCATATTAAATTATTAACAACTTTGATATGAGGTCTCTCATCCAACATTTGAGCGTAACTAACGTTATACTAGTGCTAAACTATTTTTACATTAACTAAATTCAGAATAGGTTCATAGATATGTTTTTAAATCAAAAGTGTCTTTGAATCCCATTTATCCCCTATGAAATTCCCATTACTACATTACTTCTTCATCCTTGTCATTGGTCTATCGACATGTTTTTCCCAAAATGGAAAGTCGCAAATCACCATAACTCAACCCACCACAGGCACCGTATGGTCAATTCCTGATATGGTTACCCTGGAATGGTCGGTAAAAAATATCGATGCCGAAAAATCTACCCGTTTCTTTCTGATTAGGGACGAGATGGTAGTACAAGAACTGGGGTCATTTAAAAACTCAGGTGTCGCAGAAGGAATAATCCTTGCAAAAAACATTGGTTCCGGAGACCGATACCAAGTAGTAGGAATTGAACTATTCCCTGAAGATAAATTTCAAATCGCAAAATTTATAAGTCCCTTATTTACTATTGTCAACAAAGCTTCGGATGAACGAAAAAAACAACGTGAACAACTAACAGCAACCACAATACCCAAGGAAACAAAAAAACGAAACAAAAAAAAGACTAGGGATAACAAGAGTATACAAAAAGAAGAAAAACCAGTAGACCCGAAACAGGAGCTGCGCCAACCTAAAAAAATAGAAAATCAGGTAACTGCCAAAACACCTGAAGTCCGTGAAAAATTTGAAGGTAGAAAAATATCCTACACCAAGGATTTAGAATTTAATAGCACTAGTATTGTAGTAAAAATATGGGACCATGGAAGACAGGACGGGGATATCGTATCCATATATCTGAATGGTACTTCTGTCGTCAACAAACACTACCTAACCTATTACAAGAGAGAATTTAAAATTGAATTGGACCCCAACAAATCCAATGACCTTTTCCTATATGCGCACAACCTAGGCGATTCTCCACCAAACACAGTTTCCATAGAAATTTCAGACGGCACCAAGTCTGAGAACATTATTCTTAATTCAGACTTAAAAAGCTGTGAAGCGGTCATGATTAGCGTAAAGAAATAGATGATGTAATAGCAAATACTCTAAAACAATATTTACACTAAAAATAAAAAAGACCCATTAAATAATGGGCCTTTTTATTTTGTACTCGAGGCGGGAATCGAACCCGCACTCCGAAGAACTGGATTTTGAATCCAGC
>CBDUKC010000148.1:0-7642 GCA_965367705.1 uncultured Maribacter sp.
CCAGATATAGCAGGAAAGAACATGGCAAACCCCTCTGGTTTGATTAACGCTTCCATATCAATGTTGGCGCACATAGGGCAGGCGAACACCGCGGATAAAATAAAAAATGCATGGTTGGCGGCGATTGAAGACGGTTATCATACTGCTGATATATATGACGAAAAAATTAGTAAGAAAAAGGTTTCGACTTCGGAGTTTGCAGATGCTGTTATTGCTAAGTTAGGTCAAATACCTGGAAAACTTCCTGTAAGTAACATGGCCAAGGGTACCGGAACCATAACAATCCCAGCTTATAAAAGAAGGGTAGCAAAGAAAATATTGTTAGGAGCAGATATTTTTATAGACTGGAAGGGTTCTGACCCAGAAGAAATAGGACAAGCTTTGGTACATTTGGATGCATTTAAATTGAAGCTTAAAATGATTACGAACCGAGGGGTAAAGGTTTTTCCCGGAGGTATGAAGGAGACCTATTGTACAGACCATTGGCGATGTAGGTTTGTTGCAAATGATACACAGGTAACGGGCGGACAGCCTGTATATGCTCCAGTTGATTATGAGCAGATAGTGGCCTTATTATCCAAATTATACAATGAAGGTTATGATGTTATCAAAACCGAAAACTTATATGAATTTGATGGAAAAAGGGCTTTCTCCTTAGGTCAAGGGGAGTAAATAATTAGAGATAAAGTTTAGTTTGAGTTCGTTAGTTTCGATTAAAAAAGCCACGTGGAGACGTGGCTTTTTTGTTGTATTATCTGTTTTGAAATTCTTCTATTCTTACATAGGAAATAATAGGTTTAGAAACTATTTTCTGCTACTTTTCCTTTTACCCCTTTAAAAAAAGCTTCGAAAGTCTGAAAATCGGCCTCTTGGTCATTAGTGGGGAAATGCTCACCTGAAATCTTTATTTGCTTTTTACCATAATCAAAGGCGACCATGATAATGGGTACTTTTGCCGCTTTCGCTATAAAGTAAAATCCGGTTTTCCATTGGCTTACTTTTTTACGTGTACCTTCTGGAGATAGGGCGAGTCTGAATTTATCTCTTTCTTCAAAAATTTTAGCAATGGCTGATACGCTATCATTGGATTTGCCTCGGTCTACTGGTGCGCCACCGGTCCATTTAAAAAACCAGCCAAATGGGGAGTCGAAAAGGCTTTTCTTTCCGATATAATTAATTTCTTCCTGCCATATTTTACGAACCAGCAAGCCTAATAAAAAGTCCCACCAGCTCGTATGGGGTACGACGATGATAACGCATTTTTTGAGATGAGATGGAAAATCGCCTTGTAAAGACCATTTTAGAATTTTAAAATAAATGAAATTAGCTATGCTATGCATGCGGTATGATTTAAGCGTGAGATAGGTACTGCCTTTATTTTTAATAGCATTAGAAGCTATATTTTCTTGTATATCGCTGTTAGTTTATCCACAGTGATAATTTGTTTCCAGTGTTCTCCTAGTGCATTTTCCCATAAAGGTTCCATGCCTAAGGCGATTGCTACCATCTTTTCAAATTCTTCGTCCGTTAGATGTGCGCATATTCCAGTGGGTAAGGTAATTTGATGTTTTTCCATCATTTGATAAAAAAGCGCTACGCCTTCAGGATAGAATTCTTTTAAATGTTGAAAAACCAAACAATTGCCAATGCCATGCTTTATACCTAAAAGAAAACCTAAACCATAACTTAGGGCATGCGCAACACCTACTTGTGAGTAGGCAATACTCATACCTCCGTGCCAAGAGGCCATCATCAACTTGTCCCTTGACTCGCAATCCGGTAGTTCGCCAAGGAATACTTCTTTGCACAGGTCCATCGCTTTTTCGCCATAGCTCTGACTAAAGGCATTTAAGAATGTGCCTTCAAGTGATTCTACGCAATGAATAAAACAATCCATTCCCGTATAAAACCATTGCTCTTTTGATACCCCTTTTGTCAGTTCTGGATCTAGTATCACTTGATTGAACGTGGTATGGTCCGAGTTGATGCCTAATTTTTTATCGGGCCCTAAAAGGACTGTTGTTCTAGATACTTCGGCACCGGTTCCACTAATGGTAGGAATGCCCACATGATAAATGGCCTTTTTAGATACCAAATCCCAGCCCTGATAGTCCGATGCGCTTCCAGCGTTGGTTAACAAGATAGCTACAGCTTTAGAAAGGTCTAAAAGTGTGCCACCGCCGACACCAACAATTCCAGAGGGTAGCTCTTGAAAGTTATCCTTAATCATAGAGACCAGGGCATCTACCTGGGCCGTACTAGGCTCTCGTGCCGCAGATACGAAAACGATTTGATCACAGAATATATTGGGAAGACGCTGTACTAGTGCTGTTCCTTCAAAAACATCATCTATAAGATATACGATTGGAGCTTCGGAATGCTTTCGTTTTGGCATTAAGATATCTCCTAACTGGTCAAAACTTCCGTTGCCGAAAACAACCCGCGGGACCATGGGAAAATTACGATATCTTTCTGATGCTTTAGTAGGTATGTTCTTCAATCTTCTTTCTTTTTTTAGCTCCATTTCACTCATTATAGATAGTCTAGGACATCTGTTAATTTCTGAACCGTAATATAACCCGACTTATTTACCGGTACAGCGACTTCCTCATGTTGCCATGTGGTATGAAAAGGCACATGAACGGCACTGGCTCCAATATTTGTCAAAGGTAATACGTCTGATTTTAAGGAATTGCCAATCATTAAAAATTCGTTGGTAGGAATTTCCAAATGCTCTAGTAGGTCCTTGTAATTCTTTTCCTTTTTATCACTCAATACTTCTACATGGTGAAAATAGTCGGACAGCTTGGAGCGGTCCAATTTGCGTTCCTGATCCAAGAGGTCTCCTTTTGTTAGCACAATCAACCTGTATTTTCCATTTAATTTTTCTAGCACTTCCTCCACACCTTCTAGGATATCCACCGGATGGGAAATCATATTTTTTCCTATATCCAAAAGTTTAAGTATCGTAGCCTGTGGAATTTCATTATTGGAAAGCTCTAATGCCGATTCTATCATGGAAAGCATAAAACCTTTTATACCATAACCATAGAGTTCTAAGTTTCGAATCTCCATTTTAAAGAGTTCCTGGTCTATCTTATTCTTGGTTTCATAAGGTTCTAAAAGCTCAGCAAAGCGTTCTTCCGCCTCCCTAAAGTAGGTTTCGTTGACCCAAAGCGTATCGTCTGCGTCAAAACCAATAACCTTTATGTCCGAGAAGTCTATTTCCATGCCGCTTGTGCTTTCTCTAGATCCTCTGGGGTATCTATTTCTATTCCGGAAACCGTCGTTTCAACCATTTTAATCTTTTTTCCGTACTCAAGATATCTAATAGCCTCAATTTTCTCGGTGGCTTCCAAGGCAAGCATAGGCAATCTTTGAAAATCCATCAATGCACTTTTTCTAAATGCATATATACCTTTGTGCTTATAGTATACGGTACCGACATCTTTTGCCCTTGGAAACGGAATTGGGGCACGTGAAAAGTACAGTGCAAAGTTCCTATTGTTTACAATGACTTTTACGGTATTTGGGTTGTTTATTTCGTCCTCATCGGTTATCTGCACCATTAGCGATGCCAAATCAATTTCCTTCTCCAAATCGTTTTTAAAAACGGCCAGAACACTAGCTAAGCTTTCACGGTCTGTAAAAGGCTCGTCTCCCTGTACGTTCACAATAATATCTACATCCATATCCGTTACCGCTTCCGCAATACGATCACTACCGCATTCGTGCTCCTTTTTGCTCATGAGAGCCAAACCACCAGCGCTTGTAATACAATCGTAAATAATAGGATTGTCCGTAACTACATATATGGCATCAAAAAGACCGGTATTCACGGCGGCTTCATAAGTACGCACGATTACGGGCTTACCTGAGAGGTCCTGCATCAATTTTGCAGGAAACCTAGAAGCTGCATAACGTGCAGGAATCATTGCTATAATTTTCACTTTTCTTGAGTATTAGGTTTACTATACATGGCGAAATTAGGTTGTCACGTTCCTAAGGGTCTAACGTATTTCGTTCTACTAAAGCTACTTTTTAAAATTCTGTGGCTTTATACAACACGTTTATGCGCTACTGTTCTTTCTTGGTCTCAACGTTCTATAAATTCTAAAAATTAGTACCAATATTATGATGACGAGAACTGCTGCCACAATAGGCGCAAATATAGAAGCTGCGGTAACGACAACCGCTGTTCCTGTTTCCACTGTTGCCACTACAGGGTTTGCTAGTCCTCCGGTGGTTGCTGTGGATGCTAATCTTCCTGTAGCTCCCGCGCCTTTTATGGCGGTAGCGGTGCCACCACCGGCAATAATAGCCAAGGACCACGTAACAACGGGGTCTAGGTCGGCGACGGTAGATACCATCACCGCTGTACCCGCTATCGCTGCTAAGGGAATGGCCAAACTGTCCAAAAGATTGTCTACCCAAGGAATAAAATAAGCGAAAACTTCAATTATGGTAGCTATTCCTAGGGTAAGGACTGCGGCGAGACTACCAATCCACTGCCAGCTATCGTTAAGCTCCCAGGTCCCAAAATAGGCGGCCAAACTCAGCGCAAATAGCGGAAGGAAAACCCTAAACCCTACGGATGCTGCTAAGCCAATCCCCAAAAAAATACTTAATATGGTTTCCGTTGTCATCTTCTATTCATTGTTATTTCGTATTTCAAAGTCTTACATTGAAACCAAAAAATTTGCCATTACTAGTTTGATAGCACTCTAAAGACTAAAATAACCTTTTCCTAATCAACAAAAAAATCGTTCTTAAATCCGATGAGGTATAATTTTGTTTTGGCGCGTGTAACTGCGGTGTAGAGCCATCTTAAATAATCTTTATCGATACCGTTTGGCAAATAGGGCTGCTCAACGAATACGGTATCCCATTGTCCGCCTTGGCTTTTATGACAGGTGATGGCATAAGAAAATTTTACCTGAAGGCCATTGAAATAGTTGTTGTTCTTTACCCCTAAGAACTTTTTGTATTTGGAGCTTTCATTGGCATAATCTTTCATCACTTCTTGGTAAAGGCGATTGCCGTCTTCGTAAGAAAGTGATGGAGATTCAGCTTTGATGGTATCTAATAGCAGTACGGTTTCAAAAGGTTGCATATTTGGGTAATCTACCATTTGCACTTTTACTTCGGCGAACCTAAAGCCATAAAGTTCTTTGATATTAAAAATCTCTAGCACTTCTATGATATCCCCATTTGCTATAAAACCGGCTTCTGAATTAGGTTTCAACCAGAAATAGTTATTTTTTACGACCATCATAAAATCGCCTGTTGCCAATTCGTTCTCTAAAAATAAGATGCGTTCCCTTATATTCAAGTTATAGAGGTTGGCCCTTTTGTTTGATCTAACGATAAAGGCGGTTTCTTCCTTTCCGTTTTTTGAATAGGATTCGTCTATGGCCTCTTGTATTTCGTTTCCGTCAATAAGTCTTACGATGTCCTTGTACGGATCCACATCGAATTTAAAGCTATCGAAGAAATCGCCCTGTAGTTGTTCTCGAAGCAGTGTGGCGTTAATCAAAATACCGGAATCCTCCGCTTGACGCACAACTTCGTCCAATTCTAGTCGAATTACTTCTTTATTATAATTCAGCGACAGCGTATCCGGGTCTAAAGCCGGACTTAGACTAAGATGAACAGGAGGTAATTGTGCAGTATCGCCTATCAATAGTAACTTACAATTATGGCCTGAATAGACGAACATCATTAAATCGTCTAATAAGGAACCATTGTCAAAAAGCTTGGAATCTGCAGCTCTGTCGGGAATCATGGAGGCTTCATCAACAATAAATAGGGTATTGCGATGCTTGTTTGGTGCCAAAACAAATTGAACGCCACCACCGCCCTGTTTTTTTGGGAAATATATTTTTCTATGTATGGTAAAGGCTTGTGTTTTTGAGTAATTGGACATTACTTTTGCCGCGCGCCCGGTTGGTGCCATTAAAACCGACTTCATTTGAGATTTCCATAAACTATGTACAACGGTTCCGATTAACGTGGTTTTACCCGTTCCTGCGAAACCTTTTAAAAGAAAAACTTCATCTTTTTCCTTTGACAAAACGAAATTCGCGAGCTTTTCTAAGGCTATCTGTTGTTTAAGGGTGGGGTCGTGCGGAAATTTGGCGAGTAACTCTTTATAAAAAGCGGCTGGTGTAAGTTCTTTCATGGGTTAACAAAGATAAAGATGATTTTTTGGGCAAAAACTTTTCTCATTAAAAAAAAATTGTAGATTTGTTGGAACCACTAAATTAAATTAACACTTAACGAAATGAAGACCATTATTCAAATTGTACTTTGGATTGCTTGCGTAGGATTGGGTTATCTTATTTATAACTCCGTTACCGGGCCAATAGAATTTAAAAAAGTTAAAGTAGAGCGATTTGGCGCAGTAGTAGCTAAATTGAAGGATATTAAAAACACCCAAGAGGCCTATAAAACGGTCAACGGTAATTATGCAAAAGATTTTAACAGCCTAATCAAGTTTATTGATACAGGCAGTTATGTTATTACGCAACAACGGGATTCGTCATTTATGGAGTTCGATAAAGCCTATCAAATTGATATGTTGAAGGAAGTAAAGATTATAGATACCTTAGGATTTGTATCTGTTAGGGATTCGCTTTTCAAAAAAGATACCAGATGGAAAAGTTTGATGGAAATTCCAGGAGCACCCAATGGTGAAAAAATTACTATGGATGCTGGTTTTATAGAAAAGAGTGGTTACCGAGCCCCAGTGTTTGAAGCGAAAGTAGCTAAGAGTATTTTGCTAAGTGACCAACCTGATGATTTGGTGTCACGGGAAAACGCACAAATGAGTGTGGAAGAAGTGAATGGAGCCTTCATACAAGTAGGATCAATGGACGAGGTAAGTACCAGTGGTAACTGGCCACCGATTTATGACAAAAAAGAGAAAAAATAATAGTTCGGATATTCCGAACAATAACTTTCAGAAATTGTCCATTCAAGTGAGCTTGAATGGACTTTCTTTTTGTGTGGCCGATACCGTGTCACATAAAATTGCCTATTCGGATACTGTGATTTTTCCAGAAGCGTTAAACATAATAGAGGTAGAGGCTGAACTAGACACGTTATTTCAAAAGCATGAACTGACCGAAAAACAATTTGATGAAGTAACGGTAGTGCACAGGAGCACCTTGTTTGGTTTAGTTCCAAAAGCATTGTTTGACCCAAACTTGCTTTCAGAGTATCTAAAATTCAACACCCGTGTATTCGCAAGCGACACGGTAGCATATGACGAGGTGGAAAACCAAGATATGGTAAACGTCTACGTTCCATACGCGAATATTAATAACTACGTGTACGATATTTTTGGAGAGTTCACGTTTTTGCATAACGGAACCGTGATGATTCAATCTTTATTAAACGGTTATGGGAATCATAAAGAGGCAACGTGCTACGCACATGTGAGTAAAAAGCAATTGGATATCTGCGTAATCGCGCAAAAAAACCTTTTATTGTACAATAGCTTTTTATATGAGACTAAGGAAGATTTTGCCTACTATCTACTGTTTGTGTTAGAGCAATTAGAACTGGATACTAATCAAGTGAGCGTAAAGCTCTTTGGCGCTATAGAGGAGGATGATCCTGTTTTTGAATTATGTCATAA
>CBDUKC010000149.1:0-7622 GCA_965367705.1 uncultured Maribacter sp.
GCACAAGCTAAAAGTGAAACGGCCAGTTCCGGAATCATAGGAAGATAAATAACGACCCTATCTCCCTTTTTTATTCCCTTATCCGTTAAAACATTGGCCATTCTGCAAACGCGCTCCTTCAACTCTTTATAGGTGATATGTTGGGCAGCTTCAGCAGGGTCATTCGGTTCAAAAAGAATAGCGGTCTTGTCTCCTCGTATATGCAAATGCCTGTCGATACAATTTTCAGTGATATTTAACTTAGCGCCTTCAAACCATTTTATCTCAGGTTTTGAAAAATCCCAATCCAAGACTTTATCCCATTTTTTTCGCCATACAAAATGCTCCTCGGCAATTTCGTCCCAAAAACTTTCAGGATTTCTTACGGATTTGCGATATACCTGATAGTATTCTTCCAAATGTTTGATATGGTAATTACTCATGTAAGTCGGATTTTTAAATAAGGTTCAATACACGTATCTGATGTTAAAACTTAATATCAGTAGCCAAGTGTTCAGTATAAATATAATTATAAAAGTCTCAAATTTCTAAACCAAAAGTGCTTCTTTTCGACCAGTTACCAATTAGAAAACATTAATGAGACGTTGCTTCGCCTGCACCGCTTGGTATTCTGATATTTTCAACTATCTCTTGCACCTCCATAGGTGGTTCCGGAGTAAAAGTGTTAACCACCAAGGCGACTATAAAGTTCACAAGCATTGCTACAGAACCAAAACCTTCCGGAGATATTCCAAACCACCAAGCATCCTGCAAACCCGCTACCGCCTCCTTACCACCGTCGAAAATACCGAATTTGAATTTCAGCATATAAAATAACATCAGTAAAATACCTACAACCATACCCGCAACGGCGCCCTCTTTGTTCATTTTCTTATAAAAAATCCCTAGGACTATAGCGGGGAAAAATGAGGCTGCCGCCAAACCAAAGGCCAGGGCTACAACCGCAGCAACAAAGCCTGGTGGGTTTATTCCAAAATAACCTGCAATGATTACACCTACCGTAGCAGCACCACGAGCTGCCCATAACTCTCCTTTTTCTGAGATGTTAGGAATGAAAATTTTCTTCACCAAATCATGAGAAACAGAAGATGAAATCACTAAAAGCAATCCAGCTGCGGTAGACAAAGCAGCTGCCAAGCCTCCAGCCGCCACTAATGCTATTACCCAAGCCGGTAGATTCGCTATTTCCGGGTTTGCTAAAACCATTATATCCGGGTCCACTGTCAACTCATTTTTATACGTATCGGCCACATACTGGATTTTACCATCTTTGTTTTTATCATCAAAAGAAAGTAGTCCGGTTCCTTCCCAATTTTTGAACCATACTGGCATGCTATCGTACTCTTGATTACTTACGGTTTCAATCATGTTGGTTCTTGCAAATACGGCTACAGCCGGAGCTGCTGTATATAATATAGCGATTAGCAATAGTGCCATTCCTGCAGATTTTCGGGCATCCTTCACCTTTTTAACCGTAAAAAAACGAACAATCACATGAGGTAATCCAGCAGTACCTACCATAAGTGCCAATGTAATCGCAAATACATCTACCAAGCTTTTAGAGCCAGACGTATACTCGGCAAAGCCAAGTTCAGTAGATAGCCCGTTGAGTTTTTCCAACAAATATAATCCGGAACCATCGTTTACGGTACTACCCATACCTAACTGTGGAATCGGATTACCAGTCATTTGTATGGATATAAAAATTGCAGGTACCATAAAGGCGAAAATCAAAACACAATATTGGGCAACTTGGGTATAGGTTATTCCTTTCATGCCTCCGAGAACTGCATAAAACAGTACGATGACCATGCCTATTATCACCCCTGTATTGATATCCACTTCCAAAAATCTTGAAAAAACGACACCTACGCCACGCATCTGTCCCGCTACATAGGTAAAGGAGACCAACAAGGCACAGAACACAGCTACCATTCTTGCAGAATTGGAATAGTAACGATCACCGATAAAATCAGGTACCGTAAACTTGCCAAATTTTCGCAAATAAGGCGCTAATAATAAGGCTAGTAGAACATAGCCACCTGTCCAACCCATCAAATAAACAGAACCATCGTAGCCAGCTATGGAAATAATACCTGCCATTGAAATAAAGGAGGCTGCCGACATCCAGTCGGCCGCAGTTGCCATAGCATTGGCTAAGGGGGAAACCCCACCACCAGCTACGTAAAATTCTTTGGTAGAACCTGCACGTGACCAAATAGCGATTCCTATATAAAGACTAAATGTTAAGGCAACAAGGACATAAGTCCAAATCTGAACATCATTCATAGTAGTTTTTTAGTGGTTGGTTGTTATTCGTCGTAACCGTATTTCTTGTCTAATTTGTTCATTAACCGAACATAAACAAAAATTAAGATGACGAATACATAGATACTTCCTTGTTGTGCGAACCAAAAGCCCAGTTTGAAACCTCCTAAACTAATAGCGTTCAAGGTATCTTTAAACATTATTCCAGCACCATAGGAGACAGCAAACCAAATAGCTAGGAGAATGAAGAGATATCTGACGTTTTCCTTCCAGTAAGCCGAAGCTTTTTTTTGTTTTTCTGACATTTGGTTGTTGGTTTGTAAATTATTTAAAAATACTCTTAAAATTAGGATTGTAAAAGCTATTCTGAAATTTACATGAATATGAAAATGAACAACTCAATGTACGAAGGTTTAACAGATGGGAATTGGCTATACCTTTTCTTAGGCTCAACTGTACTATTAATGCTTCTATTTAAACTTAAATAGCATGAGCAATCACCATTTCTTTAATTTTCACAGCTTTCTCAAAATGGTCTAATTTATTCTCAATAATCCACCATGTAGCTACCTCCATTAAAAGTTCAGGAGTGTCATTTTTATTTTTAAAAAAAGCGTAGAAGGACAACCCTACATGCTCTCCCTTAGAACGTATTTTTTTATTACAAACTTCGATAATCCTTTCCCGTAACTCGCTATTCATATTTTGGCTTGTATTAAGCTATGACCAGATTTCCAGAGCCTCTTCTCTAAGAAGTTGGGTCATTTTAAACTCAGCTTGTCTCAAACTAGCATCCATTTTATAAAAAGAGGTAGAATACTCATACCCGAAGCGTTGAGCATCTTTAGCAGATGCGCCATAGTAGATTTCTTTGAACTTTGCCCAATGGCATGCACCTAAACACATCATACAAGGTTCGCAACTTGTATAGAGTATACAATCTTTAAGATGATTCTTGCCTATTTTATTACATGCAACCTGAATCGCAAGTAATTCCGCATGCTGTGTTAAGTCATTTGTTCCCTTAACCAAATTATGCACTTCACAGATTACCTCGTTATCCCTAACTATCAATGCCCCAAATGAACCTCCCTCTTTAGATTCTTTTCCTTCTTTTGCCTTTTCTATGGCTCTTCTTAGGTACGTTTCGTGCATGTTTTATCCTTAGGAATTAGAATTTGGTAGCCGACAAAGTGGTTCAACCGCTTTAAAATTGCAACTTCTCAACGGCAGCAATGGTCTCCTCTAAATCAGTATAACTTAGGGCATCATTTAGAAAGTAGCTTTCAAAAGCGGAAGGAGGTAAGTAAATACCTTGATCTAGCATCCCGTGAAAATAGGAATTGAAATGTTCATTATTTCCTTTTGCAGAAGATGAGAAATCGACCACAGGCTCTTCTGTGAAATGAACAGAAATCATACTACCAAAGCGATTAATTTGATGTGGCACTCCTTTTTTATCCAAAGCCTTGTCAATACCTTCATGTAGAAAGGCGGTTTTTTTGGCGAGACTGTCAAAAATATCAGGATTTGTATTTAACGCAGTCAACATAGCCAATCCGGCGCTCATGGCTAATGGGTTCCCGCTTAATGTTCCCGCTTGATACACAGGGCCATCAGGAGCCAAGTGATTCATGATTTCGGTTTTTGCAGCAAAGGCACCAACAGGTAATCCGCCTCCAATAACCTTACCAAAAGTGACGATATCCGCTACAATGTTCAACGCTTCTTGTGCTCCACCTTTTCCCAAGCGGAAACCAGTCATCACCTCATCGAAAATAAGCAGAATACCTTCTGCCGTACATAATTCTCTAAGCCCATTTATGAAGGCATCCGTGGGCACGATACACCCCATATTCCCTGCAACTGGCTCTATAATTATTGCTGCTATTTCGCCTTTATTGGCCTGAACCAAAGTTTCTACCTCTTCTAGGTTATTATATGCCGCTAAAAGCGTATCCTTAGCCGTACCCTGGGTAACTCCTGGACTATTGGGGCTACCAAAAGTAACCGCTCCACTACCTGCCTGTATCAAAAACGAATCTGAATGGCCATGGTAGCATCCTGCAAATTTTATAATCTTATCCTTTCCTGTGTACCCTCGGGCCAAACGTACTGCGCTCATACAAGCTTCGGTACCACTGTTTACAAAACGTATCTTATTGATATTGGGCACCATAGATACCGCTAACTTTGCCAAATCGGTTTCAATTTCCGTTGGCATTCCAAAAGAAGTTCCTTTTTTTGCTTTATCAATAATGGCTTCTATTACTGGTTCATAGGCGTGACCTAAAATCATGGGTCCCCAAGACGCGATATAATCGATTAACCTATTGCCATCCTCATCATATAAATAGGCACCTTTTGCCTCTTTTACAAAAATAGGGTCCCCGCCCACTGCCTTAAATGCTCTAACGGGAGAATTAACACCGCCAGGAATATACTTTTTAGCTTCTGCAAACAGTGCGCTACTTCTTTTATAAATCATCTCTTATTTATTCATTCGGGTCCTTCTGACCATCAATTCTTGACCAACGGAGAGGTTGGCATCCCTAAGTTTGTTCAACTTCATCAAGTCGTCGATAGACACATAATACCGCTTAGAAAGGGAATATAACGTATCTCCTTTTCTAACAACATGTATCGCATTTGTCTCAGCAACCACCGGCTTATTTTTTTCATAGACCGATCTAGGCATGTCACTATCATATTTATAGAGTTGATATTTTTCTATGAGATAAATCAACTTCTGAGGATATTTTTTATCGGTAGCATAACCAGCTTTGCGTAGTCCTTTTGCCCAATTTTTATAATCCGTAGTATCATAATCAAATAAAAAGGCATATCTGCTTCGCGTAGAAAGGAAAATACTATGGTCTCTGTAGGAATACATCGGATGGTTATATTTTCGAAAACATTCTCCTTTGGCATCGTCATCATGAAAATCATAATCACCCTGCCAACCCGTATGGCATTTAATGCCGAAGTGATTGTTCGTTTTTCTTGCTAACTCACCACTCCCATAACCACTCTCCAACAGACCTTGAGCAAGGGTAATACTCGCCGGTATGCCGTAACCCTTCATTTCCAGCTGGGCTATTTCTGAAAACGTTTCTATGTAGTCGGGAATATCGTCAATTTTAAAATTAACAAATTCACCTACATCTTCTGGTAAAGTATTAGTTTCTGTCCTTTGCGATTTTACAGATTCTGGCCTCGACTTTTGGCGCTCAGCAAGAACATTCTTTGTTCTCAAAGAATCGGAATACCCTTTTTTAGACTTACAGCCCAGAAGCATTATGCTACCGAGAAATACCAACAGCAATACATTTTTCATACTCATAGTTCCAGTAAAGGTAAATTTTTCTTTTTCAGTACAATATTCATTCCTTCAATCCCTTGAATCCCACCTGTATGAACAGCTAAAATTTTAGAACCTGCTACAAAATTATCATTCTTAATCATATCGAGCAACCCAAATAACAATTTTCCAGTATAAATGGGGTCTAGTGGGATATCCGTTTTAGCTTTAAAATCATTGATAAATTCTACCAATTCCGTTGTGATTTTTGCATAGCCTCCAAAATGATAATCCATAATCAGTCTCCAATTAGTATTTGTTGTGATTTCAGTTATCGTTTGAATCAAAAAATCACCCTTTAAAGCTGAAAAACCTAATACATGTTGATGTTTATGAGCTGTATTAATAAGACCGGCAACAGTCCCGCCTGTGCCAACACAAGTGCAGATGACATCAAATTCCCTATCGGCTTCTTGCAGGATCTCTTCACAACCTTTTATCGCCAAGGCATTGGTACCACCTTCGGGCACCAAATAGAAATCGCCAAATTGTTTTCTTAATTGAGCTATACATTCTGGATTATTCTTTTCTCTGTAAGCTTGACGCGTAAGAAAGCTAAACTGCATACCATTTTCATTGGCTTGTGCCAAGGTTGGATTTTTGTTCCAGTTATCTTGAAGCTCTTCCCCTCTAATTACACCAATGGTATTCATTCCCCATTCCTTACCGGCATACGCAACGGCAGCAATATGATTTGAAAAGGCACCACCAAAAGTCAATAAGGTAGTATTTCCTTTTTTTTTGGCAGCTTGTATATTATATTTTAGTTTTCGGTACTTATTACCCGACACATAAGGATGCAGCAAGTCTTCCCGCTTTATGGCAAGGGTAATATTTTTTTCCTCAAGTATGGGAAGCTGTAGGTATTGATTATTGCTCTGCAATCAAAATAATTCAGTCACAAAGATATTTAATAAAGCTGAATGGTGCACGTTTAGATAGGTAATCGGCTTGGCTTTCGTTTCTGTATGCCTCACGCTCAAAACTTATGTTCTGATAAGCCCGATACGTATTAAGATACCAAATAGTCCGAAGTACCCACTCGGTAAGATATAAAACATAAAAAGGCAAAATAAGAAGTTCTTGTTGTTGTCTTAAATGAATTTTTTCATGATTGATAAGAACGGTATCCTCCTTAAATGAATCACTTTTAACAAAAATAAAAGGCCACAGGGATAAACCTACATAGTTTTTATAGAAGAAATGTTTGAAAACCAATATCATAGGTAATGAACTAATCGTGTTGCACAAATATAAATGTTAAAATTTTAATGGAAAAATAGCATCGTTTTTCTTCCCAACAATACCTATGAACAACATGACGCCTTAATTTACTCTTAAAAATGGTCTTTTAGTTGAGCTTATAAAGAGAAAACAAGTAACTTTAGTACTGTTTACGAACGGCAAACCAATAAACTAAAGCGTTTTTCACTAAAACAGGTTCACGTACTTGTGGTATAGATAAATGAGGGATTTTAAAGGATGATGAAAAAGATAATTCCTATTGAAGAGGGCGATTTTTACTGGTCTGAAGAAGGCTATCGGGTATTTACCAAACAATTTCATTTAAAACGCGGCTACTGCTGCGAAAGCGGCTGCAAGCATTGCCCATATGGGTATGACCCAAAAACAAACCAACAGTAAAAAACAGCATACGGCATGATTTTTGAGGTCTGTTGATAAGGCCCTTAATTATAAAATTTAAGTATATGAAAAAGTTTAAACTATTAGTATTACCTGTAATCGCGCTTATACTTCTTAGCTCCTGCCAATCGGTACGCGTACTTTCCGATTATGACCAAAAGGCTAATTTTAGCGAATATAAATCCTATGCATTTTACAAAACAGGCATAGACAAGGTTCAAATTTCCGATTTGGACAAAAAAAGAATACTTAGGGCTATCGAAACCGAAATGACCTCTAGAGGATTTGTAAAATCTGAAACTCCAGATATTTTAATTAATATTTTCACCAAAGAACAGGAACGCGTAGA
>CBDUKC010000150.1:0-7621 GCA_965367705.1 uncultured Maribacter sp.
ACGGAATTAACAAATAGGGAAAACCAATAACTGGTTCTGCTTTATGGAAGAAAAGAGAAATTTAAGAAAGGAAAGAGTTGGGGTTGTAACTAGTAACAAGATGGAGAAATCCATTGTTGTTGCTGAGGTAAAGCGTGTAAAGCACCCTATGTACGGTAAGTTCGTTTTAAAGACGAAAAAATACGTTGCGCACGACGAGAAAAACGACTGCAGAGAAGGTGATACGGTAAAAATCATGGAGACGCGTCCCATGAGTAAAACCAAATGTTGGAGGTTAGTAGAAATCCTAGAAAGAGCCAAATAATATGTTACAGCAAGAATCTAGATTAAAGGTAGCGGATAATACAGGAGCGAAAGAGGTTTTAACTATT
This sequence comes from uncultured Maribacter sp., assembly GCA_965367705.1. Classification (GTDB taxonomy): domain Bacteria; phylum Bacteroidota; class Bacteroidia; order Flavobacteriales; family Flavobacteriaceae; genus Maribacter. The sequence goes on from CBDUKC010000150.1 coordinate 372, forward strand.
CGTGTCCTAGGTGGAACCAAAAGAAGATATGCTTCTATTGGTGATAAAATCGTAGTAACGGTTAAGGAAGCTACTCCAAACGGAGGTATCAAAAAGGGAGCAGTTTCTACTGCTGTCGTGGTACGAACTAAGAAGGAGGTTAGAAGGCCCGACGGATCTTATATCAGATTCGATGATAATGCCTGTGTGCTTTTGAATCCTACCGGTGAAATGCGTGGGACTAGAGTTTTTGGTCCTGTTGCAAGAGAGCTTAGGGATAAGCAGTTTATGAAAATTGTATCATTGGCCCCAGAGGTATTATAATATAGTTCAGAAGATGAAGAAGTTAAAAATAAAAACAGGAGATACGGTTAGGGTTACTGCCGGAGACCATAAAGGTTCTGAAGGTAAGGTAATGTTAGTAAATCTTGAAAAGAACAAAGCCATTGTAGAGGGAGTAAATTTGGTTTCTAAACATGAGAAACCAAGTGCTAAGAACCCTCAAGGTGGGATTGTAAAAAAAGAGGCTTTACTGCACATATCAAATCTTGCACTTATCGATGCCAAGTCTGGAGAAACAACTAGAGTTGGATACGATGTAAGAGATGGTAAGAAGGTAAGATTTTCCAAGAAATCCAATGAAGTAATTTAGTTATGGCTTACGTTGCAAGATTAAAGAAAGAGTATAAGGAGCGCATAGTATCCGCGCTTACGGAAGAGTTTGGTTACAAAAATGTAATGGAGGTTCCAAAGTTACAGAAGATAGTTGTCAGCAGAGGTGTTGGCGCGGCGGTTGCTGATAAAAAGCTTATCGACCATGCTATTGACGAAATGACGATGATAACCGGTCAAAAGGCGATTGCTACAATGTCCAAAAAAGATGTTGCAGCGTTCAAGTTGAGAAAGGGTATGCCTATTGGTGCCAAAGTTACCTTACGTGGAGAGCGTATGTACGAGTTTTTGGACAGATTGGTTACTTCTGCATTGCCAAGGGTTAGGGACTTTCAAGGCATTAGAGCTACAGGTTTTGATGGGAGAGGAAACTATAACTTAGGTATAACAGAACAAATTATATTTCCAGAAGTTAATATTGATAAAATTAATCGTATCAATGGAATGGACATAACGTTCGTAACTTCTGCCGATACCGATAAGGAAGCAAAATCATTATTAACAGAAATGGGATTACCTTTTAAAAAGAATTAGTATGGCTAAAGAATCAATGAAGGCCCGTGAAAGAAAAAGAGCGGCAACGGTAGCTAAATATGCTGAAAAACGTAAAGCTTTGAAAGAAGCTGGTGATTATGAAGGCTTACAGAAATTACCAAAGAATGCTTCTCCTGTGCGCATGCACAATAGATGTAAACTTACGGGTAGACCAAAAGGTTACATGAGAACGTTCGGTATTTCAAGGGTTACATTCAGGGAAATGGCCAATCAAGGTTTGATTCCTGGTGTTAGGAAAGCAAGCTGGTAAAAAAGAAGAAAGTTAACTGGTTTCAGGTTTAGCAAAATGTTAAAAACCGTCACCGAATTATATATAAATGGTAACAGATACTATAGCAGATTATCTAACTAGGGTTAGAAACGCAAGTAGAGCGGGCCACAGGGTTGTTGAAATTCCTGCATCCAATCTAAAGAAGGAGATAACTAAAATTTTATTCGATCAGGGTTATATTTTAAGTTATAAGTTCGAAGAGGATAAGGTTCAGGGGAGCATTAAAATTGCTTTGAAATATGACAAGCTTACTAAAGAGCCTGTAATTCGTAAGATTCAGCGAATAAGTAAACCTGGTCTTAGAAAGTACGCAGCCAGCGAAGAATTGCCGAGGGTACTTAACGGATTGGGTATTGCAATCGTATCTACTTCTCACGGTGTTATGACGAGTAAGCAAGCAAAGGCTGAAAACGTCGGAGGTGAGGTCTTATGCTACGTTTATTAATCGATTAAAGAGATAGAAGATGTCTAGAATAGGAAATAATCCGATAGCAATTCCTGAGGGGGTTACAGTAGAAGTAAATGATAACATAGTTACCGTTAAAGGTAAATTAGGTGAGTTAACTCAAGATTTTTCTGGGGTGGCTATCAAAGTTGAAGACGGACAGGCTTGGGTTACAAGACCTTCGGATTCAAAAGAGCACAAAGCGAAACACGGACTTTATCGTTCGTTGGTTCTTAATATGGTTGAAGGTGTATCCAAAGGATGGACCAAGGAGTTGGAGTTTGTAGGTGTTGGATACCGTGCTAGCAATCAAGGGCAGAAATTAGATATGGCCGTAGGTTTTTCTCACAATATCGTTTTCAACATTGCTCCTGAAGTAAAGGTGGAAACAATATCGGAAAAGGGTAAAAATCCTATTGTAAAGTTAACCTCTCACGACAAACAGTTAGTGGGACACGTAGCTGCTAAAATACGATCTTTCCGTAGACCTGAGCCTTACAAAGGAAAAGGTATAAAGTTTGTTGGTGAAATATTAAGAAGAAAAGCTGGTAAATCGGCTTAATAAGAATATTATGGGATTATCAAAAACACAAAGAAAATATAGAATTCGTAGAAGAATCCGAAAGGTGTCTTCAGGAACTTCGCTTAGACCAAGACTATCTGTTTTCAGAAGTAATAGTGAGATATATGCTCAACTAATTGACGATGTTAAGGGTATTACTTTAGCTTCAGCATCTTCAAGGGATAAGGATATTGCAGCTACGAAAGGTAACAAAAGCGAAATGGCAACTATAGTTGGTAAAACGATTGCTGAGAAGGCGTTAAAAGCCGGATTGGACAAAGTGGCCTTCGATAGAGGTGGGAATTTGTATCACGGAAGAGTTAAATCTTTGGCTGAAGGGGCAAGGGAAGCTGGACTTAAATTTTAATATAACAGTATGTTTCAGAAATACAAGAACGTAGAAACCGTTAAGCCAGGAGGTTTAGATCTTAAAGATAGGTTGGTAGGTATACAGCGTGTAACTAAAGTTACCAAGGGTGGTAGAGCTTTTGGCTTTTCAGCTATTGTTGTGGTAGGTGATGAGAATGGTGTTGTAGGTCACGGTTTAGGTAAATCCAAGGAAGTTGCTACAGCGATTGCAAAGGCAATTGAGGATGGAAAGAAGAACTTGATTCGTATTCCGCTTAACAAGGGAACGTTGCCTCATGAGCAAAAAGGTAAATTTGGAGGTGCTCGTGTTTATATTCAACCTGCTTCTCAGGGTACAGGTGTAATTGCCGGTGGTGCAGTTAGAGCTGTATTAGAAGCCGTTGGAGTACATGATGTTTTATCCAAATCACAGGGTTCATCAAATCCACATAACGTGGTTAAGGCAACTTTTGACGCTTTATTGCAGTTAAGGGATGCAGGAACAATAGCAAAACAAAGAGGTGTTTCTTTGGAAAAAGTTTTTAAAGGCTAACAAGGCAATTATGGCAAAGATTAAAGTAAAGCAGGTTAAGAGTAGCATTAAAAAGCCCCAGAATCAAAAAAGGACTTTGGCTGCACTTGGATTGAAAAGGATTGGACAGGTCGTAGAACATGACAATACTCCAAATATCCTTGGAATGATAAATAAAGTTGAACATTTAGTTTCTACAGAAGAAGCTTAAATATAAGATCTAATGAATTTAAGTAATCTACAACCTGCAGAGGGTTCAGTAAATAGAGACGGTAAACGTTTAGGCAGAGGTCAGGGCTCTGGAAAAGGCGGTACAGCGGCTCGTGGTCATAAAGGGGCCAAATCAAGATCTGGTTATTCTAAGAAAATAGGTTTTGAAGGTGGTCAGATGCCATTACAGCGTCGTGTTCCTAAGTTTGGTTTTACCAACATTAATAGAAAGGAATATCAAGGAATTAACTTGGATGTTTTACAAGGGTTAGTTGATGATAAAGGTGTAAAAGATGTAATCACTATGGATACCCTAGTTGAGAATAGACTTGCACGTAAAAATGAGTTGGTTAAAATTTTAGGTGGTGGTGAATTGAAGGCTTCCCTGAAAGTTTCAGCACATAAATTTAGTGCTACGGCAAAAGCTGCAATTGAGGCTGCTGGTGGCGAGGCAATAAGTTTGTAAGCATAAAAGAGAACATGAAGAATTTTATTGATACAATATCCAATATTTGGAAGATAGAAGAGCTAAGAAATAGGATCCTTATTACTTTAGGTCTTCTGTTGGTTTACAGATTCGGTTGCCAGATTGTTCTTCCGGGTATAGACACTACACAATTAGGTGGTTTAGCAGATAGTACTGACCAAGGAATATTTGGTTTACTTAATGCCTTTACAGGTGGCGCATTTGCTAATGCATCAATTTTTGCATTGGGGATTATGCCTTATATATCTGCCTCTATTGTGGTTCAGCTTATGGGTATTGCAATTCCTTATCTTCAGAAATTACAGAAGGAAGGTGAAAGTGGTCGTAAGACAATCAATCAGATTACAAGATGGCTTACTATAGCTATATGTATAGTACAGGCACCAGCCTATTTATATGGTTTGGAGGCCTTTGGTGTTAGAGATACAGCGTTCCTATTAGGTAAAGGACTTGATTTTATGGTTCCGGCTGTAATTATTTTGGTGACCGGTTGTGTGTTTGCAATGTGGTTAGGAGAAAAGATTACGGATAAGGGTATTGGTAATGGAATATCGTTATTAATTATGATTGGTATCATAGCTACTATGCCACAGTCGTTCGTTCAGGAATTTATCTCAAGAACAACAGAGAATAATGGTGGACTTATGTTTATCCTTATCGAGGTGATACTATGGTTTTTGGTTATTCTTGCTTGTATTCTACTGGTTATGGCAACACGACAGATACCGGTGCAGTATGCACGGCGAACCGCTTCCGGTGGTTACGAGAAAAACGTGATGGGCTCTAGGCAGTATATACCCTTAAAATTAAATGCTTCTGGGGTTATGCCAATTATATTTGCACAGGCTATTATGTTTGTGCCAGGTTTGATTGGAAGTACATTTGATGATACGGCTTTTGGACAATGGATGCAGGTTGAGTTTTCTAATATATTCGGTTGGGCTTATAACATCTTATTTGCCGTACTAATTATAATATTCACTTACTTCTACACAGCTATTACCGTTCCTACGAATAAAATGGCGGATGATTTAAAACGAAGTGGTGGTTTTATACCTGGGATTAGACCAGGAAAGGAAACTGGCGATTTTTTAGATAAAATTATGTCTTTGATTACATTGCCAGGTTCAATATTTTTAGCATTATTAGCTGTACTACCGGCAGTGGTTGTATCTTTGCTAAATGTTCAGGCGGGATGGGCTTTGTTTTATGGAGGTACATCGTTGTTGATTATGGTAGGGGTAGCAATAGATACGGTTCAACAAGTGAATTCCTATTTATTAAATAGACATTACGACGGTTTGATGAAAACAGGAAAAAATAGAAAAGTAGCATAATTTATGGCTAAACAAGCAGCAATAGAACAAGATGGAGCTATTATAGAAGCATTGTCAAATGCGATGTTTCGTGTAGAGTTAGAGAATGGTCATGTAGTAACCGCCCATATATCTGGTAAAATGCGTATGCATTACATTAAGTTGTTGCCAGGGGATAAGGTGAAACTAGAGATGAGTCCTTATGACCTAACAAAAGCAAGAATTACTTATAGATATTAAGATACAAGATGAAAGTAAGAGCATCAGTTAAAAAGAGAAGTGCCGACTGTAAAATTGTTCGCAGGAAAGGCAGGTTGTACGTAATCAACAAAAAGAATCCTAGATTTAAACAAAGACAAGGGTAATTATGGCAAGAATCGCAGGTATAGATATACCAAAACAAAAGAGAGGCGTAATCGCCTTAACCTATATTTTCGGAATCGGAAGAAGTAGGTCACAAGAAATATTGAGTAAAGCCCAAGTTAGCGAAGATACTAAGGTTTCTGATTGGAATGATGATGAAATAGGTCGTATCAGGGAAGCTGCTTCTGAATTTGTAATTGAAGGTGAATTACGTTCGGAAACTCAGTTGAACATTAAGCGTTTAATGGATATTGGCTGTTATAGAGGTATTCGTCATAGATCAGGTTTACCTTTAAGAGGTCAGCGTACTAAGAACAACTCTAGAACTAGAAAAGGAAAGCGTAAAACAGTTGCTAACAAGAAGAAAGCAACTAAATAATAATTAGGTATGGCAAAGGCAAGTACTAAAGTTACCAAGAAACGTAAAGTTATAGTTGATTCTGTTGGTGAGGCGCACATAAGTGCATCTTTCAACAACATCATCATCTCTTTAACTAATAAAAAAGGAGATGTTATTTCTTGGTCATCTGCCGGTAAATTAGGTTTTAGAGGGTCTAAGAAAAATACACCTTATGCTGCACAAGTTGCTGCAGAAGATTGTTCTAAAGTTGCTCACGAAGCAGGTTTAAGAAAAGTTAAGGTTTATGTAAAAGGTCCAGGTAACGGAAGAGAATCTGCAATCAGATCTTTACACAATGCTGGTATCGAAGTAACAGAGATTATCGATGTTACTCCAATGCCTCACAATGGATGTAGACCTCCAAAGAGAAGAAGAGTTTAATTAATTACTATTATATTTCACCGAAAGTGTAGTTACGATTATCGAAGGATAAGCCTTAATTCATAATCTCACTTTCAAACAATTAGAAAATGGCAAGATATACAGGACCAAAATCAAAAATCGCTCGTAAATTCGGAGAAGCGATATTCGGAGATGACAAGTCTTTCGAAAAAAAGAATTACCCTCCAGGACAACACGGTAATAACAGACGAAGAGGTAAAAAATCTGAGTATTCCGTTCAGTTAATGGAAAAACAAAAAGCAAAATACACCTACGGTATTTTGGAAAAACAATTTAGAAACCTATTTGCAAAGGCGAACAGAAGTAAAGGTGTTACAGGTGAAGTGTTACTTCAATTATGTGAATCACGTTTAGACAATGTCGTTTATAGAATGGGTGTTTCTCCCACTAGAAGTGGAGCCAGACAACTTGTTTCTCATAGGCACATCACGGTTAACGGTGAGTTGGTTAATATACCTTCTTATAATTTAAAAGCTGGTGACGTTGTTGGTGTTCGTGAAAAATCAAAGTCTCTACAAAATATTCAGGATTCGTTGGCTGCAAGTAGTGCAGTGTACGAATGGATGACTTGGAATACGGAAACTATGCAAGGAACTTTCGTTGCTGTACCGGAAAGACTCCAGATTCCTGAAAATATCAAAGAACAATTAATAGTCGAGTTATACTCTAAATAAACAACACTGATCCAATTATGGCATTATTTAATTT
>CBDUKC010000151.1:0-7612 GCA_965367705.1 uncultured Maribacter sp.
CCTGGAACAGGATTGTCCCAAGGGGCTCCCACGGTGGGTGGAGATAATGAATCGCTTGCGCCAAAAGCTGTGATAGATTGGTTGTGCGGTCGCGTAAAAGGATATTCGGAGCCTAAAGGTGGCGAAGAAGTAATTGCATTCTGGTCTACAGGAAAAGTAGGTATGACTGGAACATCCTATAACGGAACGCTTCCGTTGGCGGCTGCGACTACAGGAGTAGAAGGTTTAGAAGCCATTATTCCCATTGCCCCGAATACATCATACTATCACTATTACCGGTCCAACGGTTTGGTGCGCTCTCCGGGAGGTTATTTAGGTGAAGATATAGACGTTCTATACGATTTTATCCATAGTGGGGATGAGTCCAAACGCGCAGGTAATAACGCAAGGATACGAGATGCGGAAATGAAAAACGGTATGGATCGGATTACCGGAGATTATAACGATTTTTGGGCGGGTAGAGATTACCTAAACGATATGGAGCCTATGAAGGCTGCTTTATTGATGTCACATGGTTTTAACGATTGGAACGTAATGCCAGAGCATAGCTACAGAATTTACAAAGCCGCTAAGGAAAAAGGGATTCCCAGTCAGATATATTACCATCAAAACGGGCACGGTGGCCCACCACCTGTTAAATTAATGAACCGTTGGTTTACGCGTTATTTACATGGAGTAGAAAACGGTGTGGAAAATGATGCAAAAGCATGGATAGTGCGGGAAGACGATACACAAGAAAACCCTACGTCGTATGCGGATTATCCTAATCCCGATGCGGAGGATATCACACTTCATCTAGGGGCTGGCGCACCGGGACAAGGGCAGTTGGTTTTGAACAAACTGGCTACTAAAACAACCGAGACTTTGGTGGATAATTATTCTTTTTCTGGCGAAACATTGGCAAAGGCAGAATTAACGGACCATCGCTTAATTTATGTAACACCTAAACTGGCATCGGACGCACATATCTCAGGAATTCCGAAAGTGAGTGTTACCTTAACGAGTAGTAAACCTGCTGCGAATCTTTCGGTTTGGTTGGTTTCACTTCCTTGGAATGAGGGTAATAAGGCAAAAATCACGGACAACATCATCACAAGAGGTTGGGCCGATCCACAAAATCATAGATCACTTTCGGAAAGTAATCCATTGGTGCCCGGAAAGTCCTACACGGTTTCCTTTGAGTTGATGCCTGACGACCAGATTATCCCAAAAGGACAACAAATAGGATTACTCATTTTCTCCAGTGATCGTGAGTTCACTTTATGGCCGCAACCGGGAACGGAATTAACTATAGATTTAGATAATACAAGCCTGACTATTCCGGTAGTCGGAGGGAAGAAAGCTTTTGATATGGGAGCTAATTAGCTTTTTACAAGTTTTATTTTTAAGAAATATTATGTGCTATCTCACATAGGTTCTTATCTTAAGAATGCCAAGCATTATCTATCATCGGCACAATAGCCCTTTTCTCAACTGCGTTTTGCAAAGTGTTTTTTACCTGCGATACATAGAAACGTTTACCAATCCTTACCAAATATGATTATCTGTCCTCGTAACTAAAACCAACTGGCAATATAACAATTGGTATAAAAAAAAATCACCCACATATTTCGAATCACTATTTCATAGGTTTAACTATAGCCCATGTACTATGTTATGTCTATTTTGAAAATTGAATTGGACTACAGTAGCCTAATATTTAGGGTTACCGTATCGAGTAAAAGTTAAATATGATTTATTCATGTTAAATTATTTAAAACACACGTCCGAAAACGGATGAGCTACGTATAACCTAAGAACACTTTTACGAGCGCACTTTTTATATGAAAATTGAAAATAAAATGATTAAAAGAGTACAGGAATCCAACCTAGCATCTAATCCACAAAATTCTAAAGGAATAGTAGGGAATATCAAGACATTCTTTGAAACGGCCAATGCCTGGGGCATCTTTGTAATGGGTAGTACCTTTGTATTGATGATAGGAGCAGCGTATATGGTTTTTATACTGCAAAGCGACTTCACTCAATTTAGATTAGACCGAAAAAGTTCAACTATTGGATTTATTTTCATGGCCATTGCTACAGGATTGTTTCTATATAAGACATTGTTCTTTCTGTATACGCTAGTTCTCTATTTTATCTATAAGCCTATCACTTCTGTAACAGATGATAAACTACCAATGGTTACTGTTATTGTACCAGCATATAATGAAGGAAAGCAGGTTTGGGCTACCTTAAAGAGTTTAGCCGAGAGCGATTATCCACAGGAAAAATTACAGTTGCTTTCTATAGATGATGGAAGCAAGGATGATACCTGGAAATGGATGCAAGAGGCGAAAAAGCAATTGGGAGATCGGGTCTCTATTTGCCAACAGCCAAAGAACATGGGAAAACGTCATGCGTTGTACCGTGGTTTTAATGAAGGAACAGGAGAGGTATTTGTAACCGTAGACAGTGATTCCATCGTAAAAAAAGATACCCTACGTAATTTGGTAAGTCCGTTCGTGACCAATGAAAATTGCGGTGCGGTTGCAGGAAACATACGAGTGTTGAACAATGAAAAGGCGTTGTTGCCTAAAATGTTGGATGTAAGTTTTGTACTTAGTTTTGAGTTCGTTCGTTCTGCGGAGAGCGCTTTAAACTCCGTATTATGTACACCCGGAGCTTTGGCAGCCTACCGAAGTGAGGCCGTTTTTGCCTGTCTTCCAGAATGGATTAACCAGACCTTTATGGGCCAGCCATCGGATATTGGTGAGGATAGAGCCATGACCAACATGATTTTAAAGCAAGGGTATCACGTCCTGTTTCAAAGAAATGCTTACGCATATACCAATGTGCCGGAGCAGTATCAAGGACTTTACAAAATGTTCATTAGATGGGGCAGAAGTAATGTTCGGGAGAACATTCAAATGTCTAAATATGTATTCACTAATTTTAGAGAGGGATCTAAACTAGGTAGCCGATTGTTGTTTTTTAGTCAGGCTACCAAAATTATCATGAGCTATCCGTTTATGTTGTTCATGTTATTTTTTGTGTTAACACATCCCTTACTTTTCTTAAGTTCTACTTTTGTGAGTATTCTAGTGTTATCAACTTTCCCCGTACTTTTCTATGCAAAACGTTATAGCTTGGCAGAATCTTTCTGGGCATATTCTTATAGTATATTATTTACATTCGGACTCTTTTGGATTACACCTTATGCGATAGCCACCGCAAATAAAAGAGGTTGGTTGACAAGGGGATAGTTTGCTATACTTACACTAAAAAACCGCTGGTACCTTTATAAAGGTACCAGCGGTTTTTTATTTACGGTAGCTATAATCTTTTAGTAATGAAAAGACTGTTTTACCGCTTACCGGAAACGATAGATTATAGTGATACAAATAAGAATATTACTTTATATAATCTTCCCAGCCCCATGAGGCTTCCGGTGTTTCTACTTCATTGCTCAGGTCAAAGGACACGGAGAAAAAGCGTTCTGTTCCTATTCGCCTTAGATTATAGGTAAACGCTTTATCATCTACCGTAATCCACCAGACATTGGTTGCCGCAGCGGGTATTATTTTAGCAGTTTCCTCATCTGCAGGAAACATTGCCAAAGTAGGGGGTCCACTGTTACTGGTTCGTCCGCCGTACATGGTTATTTTATCCGATGTGCCATCCTTATGCCTGTGGTCATGTTTAAGCTCAATTCTACCATTTGTGTATGTTAACACCCATGTTCTGCTTCGGTCATCGCCCACATTAAAAGGTATTAGAATAGTGTTGGTACTACAAGAAAGTACATGCATTACCAATCGCTTGCCTCGAAAATCATCCCCAGCTGGCGCACTTATAATTTCTCCTTCAAATGTCTTACCGCAATGTTTATTTAAGGCGTCCCAGAATTTTTTTGCTCCGGTGGTATCGATTTTGGTTGCTATATTCAGTTGAGTAGTTGTATGTGAATGTTTATTAGGGGAGATTGCTGATGCGTTAAAGCCTAGCAAAACCATATTTAATGCAAAAAGGTAAAGGAATTTTTTCATAACTGAATTATTGCTTTTTAAAAGGTGGTGAAATTGACCTGTAGTAAAATAATCACTTTTTTACTTAGGTTTCAGGTAATTGTTCCAAGTGTTTTTCAAACTGGTTATGGATTGCCAGAATGACCAATCCAAAAATAACCGCAAATACTATTAAAACTGTATTTACTAAACCATCAACAGAAAATGATACCCGGATTAGAATAGTAGAAATTACAAAGCCCGAATTCCTAATAACTTTATGATACCTATCGGTGTAGAAAAAGGAAACTAAGAGTAACAATACATCTACCACGATAAGCACGGTAAAAAATTCGTCAAAAAAGATATTGTTTATATTTTTCAGCTCCTTTAAGCTGCCATTATTATCCATAAATTCTATATAGCCCCATTTACCAAAGGTATACACTGCCAGACAGAATAATAGAGGAACTAAAACAACTGCAATCGTTTTTTTAAAGCGTACGAATTTACTAACGGCATTGGTTAATGCCATATTTTCCGTGTAGCGTATTTTTCGATTTTTATTCAAACGGTAGAACCAGTACAATAGGTAAAATAGCATTACAGATGCCAAGATGTCGTAGGTAAACTGTAAATCGTCCTTAATACTGAACCAATCGGTTGTGAGCTTTAGATTTGCCAAATCTTTGAACAACCGTCTAATGATAATCAAACTAATAATTTCATACTGCTTGCTAATGTAGGTGGTAATGGAGCGAGGTAAATAGTACACCAAAAGATATACCTCATACACCAGAATAAAGGAAAATGGAGTATAGACCGCAGCGATGGGGCTGCCCAGTAAAGGACTATCGGGATTTAAAAAAGGAATATACTCAGCAAGGTAGATGCATCCAAGATGCAAAACGAAGCTTGTTATCGCAAGTACTAGAATTATACGCTCTATATTTTGTTTGGAATTTTCAGACAAAAAGAGAGTATCCAGTTGATTAAACGTGGTTCGGAATACAGCCATTATTAAAGTTAGCGAATAAAAGCCATACTAATTTTTTTGTTTAACTATTTAGTAATAACCGCAGGTGCGCTACAGGAGATGAAATGCGTGATGAAAATAAAAACTCCATTTTAAACGTATTTTAACGCAGTCGTACTACTTTTCAAAATTGACTATCTTTAGTTTTAGAGTATGAAAGTTAATGGTTGCCGATACTGAGACGAATTCAAGCGAAGTTTACCCAAAAGGGATAGCACAGTGTAACAAATAGAAAATCAGAATTATGACCGATTTAGAAATCGCAAAACAAATCGTACTAAGGCCTATCACGGAGATTGTTCAAAAATTTGGATTTAACCCAGAGGATATTGAGATGTATGGGAAGTACAAGGCGAAGCTACCACTGAACGCTATCAACAAAGAAAAAGCTGAACAAAGCAACCTTGTTTTAGTGTCTGCCATATCACCAACGCCTGCGGGTGAAGGCAAGACGACTATGTCTATAGGGCTTTCTGAAGGTTTAAACAGACTTGGCAAAAAAACCACCGTCGTATTACGTGAACCCTCATTAGGGCCGGTATTCGGAATCAAAGGAGGCGCAACGGGTGGCGGACGTTCACAAGTGCTGCCCATGGAAGACATTAATTTACACTTTACGGGTGATTTTTCAGCAATTGAAAAAGCGCATAACCTCCTAGCGGCCATTATAGATAACAATATACAGAGCAAAACAAACACCTTAAACCTCGATGCCCGTACGATTACATGGAAACGGGTGATGGATTTGAACGACCGAGCGCTTCGAAATGTCATCGTAGGTTTAGGTGGCACCACGTCGGGCGTGCCAAGAGAGACTGGCTTTGATATTACCGCAGCATCTGAAATTATGGCGATTCTTTGTCTAGCGGAAGATTTGGCCGATTTAAAAAAACGCTTAGGCAATATTTTTATAGGCTATACCCTGGGAAAAGAGCCTATCTACGCTAAGGACCTTAAGGCAGAAGGTGCTATGGCTGTGTTATTAAAAGATGCCATAAAGCCCAATATCGTGCAGACCTTGGAGGGTAATCCTGCGATTATTCATGGTGGGCCATTTGCCAATATTGCACAAGGAACGAACTCTGTTATTGCAACACGTATGGGAATGTCCTACTCTGAATATACGGTAACTGAAGCAGGTTTTGGTTTTGATCTTGGGGCAGAAAAATTCTTGGATATCAAATGCCAGAGTGCTGGATTAAAACCCAAGGCAGTAGTTCTTACCACAACGATTCGAGCTTTAAAATATCACGGAGGAGCAGATTTGAAAGCATTGACAGAGTCGAACGTGGAATTGCTAAAAAAGGGCCTACCCAATTTAGAAAAGCATTTAGAAAATATCTCAAAATTCAACCTTCCCGCTGTAATCGCTATTAATAAGTTTCTAACGGATACTGATGCTGAAATAGCGGTAATCCAACAATTTGCAAAGGATAAAGGTGTTAAAGTAGCGCTGGCTGAGGTATGGGAAAAAGGAGGTGCTGGAGCTTTAGAACTGGCTCAATTTGTGGTTGATGCTGTAGAGGCAAATACAGAGGAGTTTACCCCGCTATACGATTGGAAAAGTCCCGTTAAGGATAAAATTGAGACCATAGCAAAGGAAATTTATGGTACCAAGCATGTGGAATATGCTGCAAGAGCAAAGGCGAATTTGCGTACCATAGCAAATCTAGGATTGGAAGATCTACCTATCTGTATTGCCAAAACCCAGAAATCACTTTCTGACAACCCCAAACTTTTAGGAAGACCAAAGGATTTTATCATTACCGTACGGGAAATAGAGATTGCCGCAGGAGCTGGGTTTTTAATTCCCATAACAGGGGATATGATGCGCATGCCCGGATTGCCTGCACACCCGGCATCTGAAGGTATGGATATTACGGATGATGGCGAGATTGTAGGGTTGTTTTAGTTACTATAGTTTCTAAGTATAGTATCAAACACTGGTACCTCTTACTGCCAAAGGATTCCATTCCTGATAAAATTGCTCTAGAAAGTCAAGCATATATTGATGTCTTTGCTCAGCTAAACGTTTGCCCGTTTTGGTGTTCATTTTCTCTTTAAGCAGCAATAGTTTTTCGTAAAAATGATTGATGGTGGGTGCTTTGGACTTCTTATATTCCGCTTTGGTCATTTTAAGGTTAGGTGGAATAGTTGGGTCGTGCATGGTTCGGTTTTTAAAGCCACCATAATTAAAGGCTCTCGCAATACCAATGGCACCAATAGCATCCAAACGGTCGGCATCCTGAACCACCTGAAGTTCTAAGGAGTCAAATTTTCTTTTGCTTTCTTTTTCTAAAGAATTCTTATAGGATATATGCGTAATGATATTCACGACATGGGTTATGGTCTTTTTTTTTACGTCTAGTGAGGCTAAAAATACTTTTGCCATTTTAGGTCCTACAGATTCGTCTCCGTTATGGAATTTAGCATCGGCAATATCATGTAATAATGCGCCAAGGCTAACAACTAAGAGGTCTACTTTTTCGGTCCTCGCAATGAGGATGCTATTATTAAAAACGCGCTGAATATGAAACCAATCGTGCCCACCTTCGGCATGTTGCAGGGTCTCTTTTACAAAAGTGATGGT
>CBDUKC010000152.1:0-7556 GCA_965367705.1 uncultured Maribacter sp.
TTAAAATGGCATTATATCTTTTCTTTATCTTTATATAAAATTGCTTTTATGATTCTTACCCATTCCCTTGTGGATTTCTTTATGGAAACCCGAGCACATACAGAAACGCTTTGTAAACCTTTAGAAATCGAAGATTACGTAGTGCAACCCATTGCAGATGTTTCCCCACCTAAATGGCATTTAGGTCATACCACCTGGTTTTTTGAGGAATTCATCTTAAAAAAATACAAGGCAGATTATACGGTTTTTAATGAAGATTTCTCTTTTGTCTTCAATAGTTACTATGAGACCGTAGGTAAACGTGTAGTACGTGCAGATCGTGGTAACTTATCCAGACCTTCCGTTACCCAGGTGTATGCCTACAGGGAACATGTTACTTTGGCTATTCAAGAGTTGTTAGCCTCTGTGGGAAACAAAGAACTGGATGCAGTGCTGGAAATTGGTATTCATCATGAGAAGCAACATCAAGAATTATTGTTGACGGATATTAAGTACATCTTAGGAAACAATCCTTTGTTACCCACTTATTCCGATAGTTTCAAAGAGCACCAAGCTGAATCCAAAAAACAAGAATGGCTTGATATAGCAGCGGGTATTTACGAGATAGGACATGACAGTACCGATTTCTGTTACGATAATGAATTGGGAAGACACAAAGTGTATGTACATGAGTATTCCATTTCCAACACCTTGGTAACCAATGCCGATTTCTTTGCGTTTATCGCAGCAGGAGGATACCAGCGATTTGATATTTGGCATGCCGAAGGATGGGATTGGGTAAACAGCGAACACGTATCCGCTCCTTTGTATTGGCACAACATCGAAGGAATTTGGCACCATTATACATGCAAGGGATTGCAAAAGATTCATCCAGACACGCCGGTAACGCATATCTCCTATTTTGAAGCATTTGCCTATGCCCAATGGAAAGGGTGCCGTTTGCCCACAGAGTTCGAATGGGAAGCGGCACAACACCTATTTACTTGGGGTCAACGTTGGGAATGGACAGAAAGCGCCTACCTACCTTATCCAAACTACAAAAAGGCTGATGGTGCACTAGGTGAGTACAATGGTAAATTTATGGTGAACCAAAAAGTACTTCGTGGCAGCTCCGTCGCAACCCCGATCAAACACGCTAGGCCTACCTACCGTAATTTTTTTCAAACAAATTTAAGGTGGCAATTTACCGGATTAAGGTTAGCCAAGTAATTACGACTTACACTACATGCATAAAAAATTAGTTCAAAAATTAGACTCCCCCTTTAAGCAAGAGGTATATGATGGCCTTAGCGCATATCCTAAGTTCCTATCCTCCAAATATATCTATGATAAAGCTGGTGACAAGCTGTTTCAAGATATCATGAACATGCCGGAATACTATCTGACCGATACGGAATTTAGTATTTTGGAAAGCTATAAGGAGCAACTCGCCACTTTGTTCGCTAGCGACGCAAAACCGTTTCATTTGATAGAAATGGGCGCTGGAGACGGCAAAAAGACAAAGATTCTTCTACATCATTTTACGGCTAAAAACCTCAACTTCACCTTTCGCCCTATTGATATTAGTCAGAATGCATTGGACTCCTTGCAAACCAATTTAAATGAAGAAATTCCGGAACTCAACACGGAACCGCTTCAAGGCACCTATTTTGAAACGCTTCGGAAATTGAATTTTTCTACGGATGAACGAAAAGTAATTCTTTTTCTTGGCTCCAACATAGGGAATCTATTACATGAACAAGCTATTGAATTTTTATCGCAAATACAGGAGTATATGCAGCCAAATGATGTACTCTTCATAGGATTTGACCAGAAAAAGAATCCACAAACCATTTTGGATGCCTACAATGACGCTGCTGGGATAACCGCACGTTTCAACAAAAATTTATTAGTCCGAATTAATCGGGAATTGAATGCCAATTTTGATGTAGACTGTTTTACCCATTGGGAAGTATACGACCCAGAAAGCGGAACGGCAAAAAGCTACTTGGTAGCCCAATCTCCTCAGGAAGTACGTATAGAAAAACTAAATCTAGATATCACATTTGACGCTTGGGAAACCATTCATACAGAAATATCACAAAAATACGATGACAAAACCGTGCACTGGCTGGCAGAATGCTCAGGATTGAAAGTATTAGAAGAATTTAGCGACCAACAGCACTATTACAAAAACTATCTTTTTACAAAATCAGTTTAATACAACTACTATGAAAGCAATTTGGAACAATACCGTAATCGCGGAGAGCAATGAAACGGTAGTCGTGGAAAACAACCATTATTTCCCCGCAGAAAGTATAAAAAAAGAGTACTTCAAAACTAGCGGCACACACACGAGTTGCCCGTGGAAAGGACAAGCTTCTTACTATTCACTTGAGGTAGATGGTAAACAAAATCCAGATGCCGCGTGGTACTACCCAGAAGTAAGTGAATTGGTAAAAGGAATTAAGGGGCGAGTGGCCTTTTGGAAAGGTGTTTCCGTTGTGGAGTAACTTCTTAACAACGCTATAAAACAAAAGAGGCACAGGAAATTTCTGTGCCTCTTTTCAATTCATGCTAACCTGACTACAATTCTAGAACAGCGTTCTCAGAACCTGCATAGTCGTTCCATTGGTAACGATCTGCTTCTGCATCGTTTACGAATGCACCATCTACGATATATTTAAACTCGTAGCTATTTTCTTTTGGAAGATCAAACGTTCCTTTGAACGTTCCATTCTTTAATTTTTTTAAGGTACTGCCTTTAGGGTTCCAGTTGTTGAAATCTCCTACTACAGCTACTTTTTTTGCCTCTTCTGCTGGTACAGTAAATGTTACCTTGCAAACAGGTTTAGTCTTTAAAAATTGTTTTGCTATTGCCATGATACTTGTTTTTAAAATATACGGCAAAACTACTATATTAAGATGCTCGTTTACAATGATTAAGGTCACTTTTATGAATTTGATAATATTTTGGCAACAATTAGCAATAGTCTAAAAATTAGCGCTTTAAAAAACAATAAGTTTGCAATAACTATATCCCAGTTTTTAAGATTTTTACTACTTCATCTATCTCATTCTGCGTGTTATAAAAGTGAAAACTCAAGCGAATACCGTTTCCTCGTTGTGCGCATAGCACATTATTTTGAGTTAAACGCTTAAACATGGCTTCATCACCACGAATATTAAAGATAGTACTATGAACGTCACGTGCTACAATATCCTTTTGCAACAATCCTAAGTCGGCAAACGCTTGCTTCGCCTGCAGAGATAACAGTTTATTATGCTCCGTGATGTCATCTAACCCAACGCGGGTTAAAAAATCCAAGGAAAACTTTAAACTCCCAAAATTGAGACAGGACAGATGTCCCGGTTCAAACTTTTTCGCGAAACGGATAGTTTCCTTTTTTTCCAAATCGCCATTCGCAGCATTAAATCCGATGGTATTCAAAGAAAAACGTTCTTGCACGGCATCAGAAAACAACATAAAACCATTACCATAACCCGACACTAGCCATTTGTATGCACTAGCACCTAACACATCGATACCTGATGCTTCAAAATCAAAACTTCTGGAACCACAAAACTGAGTTCCATCCGCTATAATGATCAAATTTGGATGCTCCTCTTTAAGTTTCTTTATAAATTCCAAGTCTATAAAAAACCCATCCAACCATTGCACAAGGCTCAAGGCCAATACCTCAATCTTATTTGCAACAATAGTATCATGGATGTGTTGCTCTAGATCACTGTTCATGGTAACATAGAAAATATCAAAATCCCTATTTTCAAAAGACCAGTTGAGGGAAGGATAATCACGCTCCACTAACAACACTTTCGTTTTCGGTTTCAATCCTTCTAAAAGGAAGTTGAGGCCCGTTGAAAAATTAGCAACCAGTGCCACATTCTCCCGTTTGCAATTAAAAAATGTTCCAACCGTATTTCTCGTATCCGATAAAATTTTAAGCGACCTATCGCGCATTTCGCTGCCATGCAGCAAAAAATCCAAATCATGCTCTTGCCTCCACTCCAAAAGTGAATCATACAGTGGCCCGTAGACCGCCGTATTTGCATAAATACTTTTTCTAGTAACCGGAAATTCCTTTCTTATTTTTTCCATTTAGTGTATATAGCTATAATGACCTATGATTTTATAATTGAATAGTACGTCTTCTACCACCTGTCCCGCACCAATACTATGTGCGATACCATTTCTTTGCCCGTCCTTAGGTTTTTGATCTAGGACGATTCAAATGTGTGTACCTCCGCTACCTAAATCCCAATTACCGTATCTTTAACCTAAAGATAGAAATAGTACCTTATTAGTGGCATCCTTTTTGCCATTCTATTCATAGAATTAAACCATTTTTTAGTGAATACCATTACAATGATAGCCGCAGCGGCAGAAAACAATGCTTTAGGAAAGGATAATGACCTCTTGTGGCATTTACCAGATGATTTTAAACGCTTCAAAAGATTGACCATTGGGCACAAAATCATTATGGGTCGTAAGACCTTTGAAAGTTTTCCCAAACCCTTACCCAAGCGCACCCATATTATAATCACCAGAGACACTAACTATAGCGTACCCTATGCAGATTGTATCATCGTACATTCCTTAGAAGATGCTTTACAACGAGTCGCCGAGGAAGATGCTTTTATCATAGGCGGAGGAGAAATCTACACGCAAGGAGCGGTTTTCGCAGATATCATTGAACTAACAAGGGTACACACCAACATGGACGCGGACACCTTCTTTCCTGAAATAGATGCAGCTAGTTGGGAACTTACGGCAGAGGAGTATCACCCTAAAGACGAAAAACACCAATATGCTTTTACGTATTTGACCTATTCGAGAATTGGAGCTACCTCAAAAGTCTAAAAAGCGAACGGTTTTGGTAATAGCAACGGACGACACAAAACGCTCCAATAGCTTGGCATCCGTATTTGTAAAGAAGTGATGTTCACCCATACTTTCGGAAGAATTTAATAACGCATTCCGTTCCAATACCGTTTTTGTCTGTCTGGCCACCGCTTCTCCAGAATCTATTATTTTAATTCCGGCTGGCAGTAGTTCTTTTAATAGGGGAATCAAATACGGATAATGGGTGCAACCCAATACTAAATAGTCTATTCCTTTATCCAGCATGGGTTTTATATACCCCTGCAAAAGGTCTCGCATTTCGGTAGAGTGTAGTTCACCACATTCAATCAATTCTACCAAGCCTTTTCCCTGTTGTTCAATTATAGTGCTATTGCCTGCGTGTATTTGTGCCGTACTATGAAAGAGACTACTGGTCAATGTGCCCTTTGTGGCCAACACCCCAATAGTTTTAGCTATAGAATTCGAGGCAGCAGGTTTTATGGCAGGTTCAATACCGATAAACGGAACATCATATGTTTTTCTCAAATACCCAATGGCATTTGTGGTAGCAGTATTACAAGCGACCACAATGAGCTTACACTTTTGTTCCAAAAGATACTCGGTGTTCTTTATGGAAAGTTGAAGAATAGCTTGCTTGGACTTCTCCCCGTAGGGGGCGTTTTTGCTATCGGCCAAATAGATGGTGTGCTCTTTAGGTAAAAGTTCTTGAATCTCCTTCCATATAGAAGTTCCTCCTACACCAGAATCAAAAATACCTATTGGATGTATGTTCATGATACGATTTACTCTAGCACCGCAGAAATAGGTTTTCCTGTGCTACCACTTGGAAATGAAATACCTAACAAGGCCGAAATGGTAGGGGCTATATCAGGAATTTCGGTACGCTCTACCGTACTTCCTTTTTTTATTCCTTTTCCAAAGAACAATAAGGGTGCATGCGTGTCGTAAATCTGCGGCGACCCATGGGTAGAACCTGTCTTTCCGTAACTAATTACACCTGGTTTCAGCACCAACAGCACATCCCCGGAACGCTTTTGATTATATCCATTTTGCAGTATATAAGGAATTCCTTTCGTATACTCGTTTGCCCACATTTGATGTCCTGTGTACACCCGGTCTACAAAGTCATAATTCAAATATTCCTTGGCAATATCCTCTTGAACCTGCTTCACATCCAAATCCAAGTTTTTGATGATTTTGTGATCTAAGAAAATTTGAAGGTTGGAAAAATTCTTGATAATATCCTCTGTACCATATTTGTACTTTATAAAGTCAGAAAATTTCGTTTTAATGGAATTGTAGTCCACATAACCCGCAGGAATTTTCATATCCTTTAGATAGGTAGGAACCTCAACAGCACCATGGTCAGCACTCAAGAAAACGGTATATTCACCTTCACCTACCTTTTTATCCAAGGCTGTAAACAAGCGTTCCAAATCCATATCTAGTCGTAAATAGGTGTCCTGTATTTCTTTACTATTTACACCATAATTATGTCCTACGTAATCGGTACTGGAAAAACTAATCGCTAAAAAATCGGTATCGTCATCCGCACCTAAGCCTTCTTTATCTATAGCAGCAATAGCAAAATCGGCCGTAATACTATTTCCAAAAGGCGTGCCTTTTATGATTTCGAATTCCTTTTCCTTATCCAATAGGTTCGCAGTGCTATGCGGAAACGTAGGTTTTGTCTCCCCTTTCAACAATCCTTCATATAGGTTATCATCAGAACCACTTTCTTTATAGGTCGCAATATCTTTTAAGGTAGTCCATGCTTTTTTATAGGATTGTGCTGCACCAGAGCTATTAAATTCATTTACCCATGTAGGCAATTGGCTCATATAGTAGGTGCTGCTTATCCACTTTCCTTCATTCTGTCCATGAAACCAATACGCTGCATTTGCTGTATGCCCACCAGGAATCACCGCTCCTCTATCCTTTAAGGCAATGGCAATGGTCTTTCCTCTCATTTGCGTATGCAGTCGTAACTCATCAGTAACTGTAGTAACGTTCATTCGATGCGGCGACATTTGTCCGGCGTCGCTGGTAGTACCCACGGAAGCATAATTGTCATCACCAGCACAATATACCGACTCGTCGTTTTCCTTATCGTACCAGTTGTTGCCAATTACACCATGTGTTGCTGGTGTAGTTCCCGTATACACAGAGGCATGCCCTGGGCCGGTACTCGTTGGTGCATAATTAAAGTGATTGTTTTTACAATTAAACCCTTCGTTAATCATGCGTTTAAAGCCGCCTTGGCCGTAATGATCATAAAATCGCGTTAGATAATCATAGCGCATCTGATCTACAACAATACCAACCACCAACTTCGGATTCACCTTTATTTGCTTATCCTCTACGCCCTTGGATTTCTTCTGCCCTGTTAGGCTGAAAACTGAAAGCATACTAATTAAAACGAAACGAAAGGCTAAACCACGACTATAATGCATACATCTATTTTTACAAGGTAAATGTAAATAAAATCTCCCTTAAAAGATAAATTCAAGGCCAAATCCAAGCCATTATTGTTACTTTTACCCTAAGAAATCTATTTATAACGCATGAACTATTTAGCGTCGATTGGCAGCTATGCCATTATGGTAAAGGAAGTTTTTAAAAAACCCACCAAATGGCGTATCATGAAGTCTTTGATTTTAAAGGAGATAGATGAGCTCATTTATGGGTCCTT
>CBDUKC010000153.1:0-7546 GCA_965367705.1 uncultured Maribacter sp.
GCTTTAAAACAGCCTTTGGTATAGGCTTTGAAAGCGCCGCGTACGTGGTTTTTGTCCATTGGGTGGTTGAGAAGCCACTGTCCTGTATCGTTTTGTTCATAGATAAAGCCACCAGCTATACCTATTTTTGGGTCACTGCCAAACGCAAAGGCAATTTGTTCAAAGTAATTCTTGGGTAAGATTAAATCGGCATCGAGCTTTACGATAAAGTCATATGCTTCATCTAGAAGGGCTAGTCCATGGTTGAATGCATTTATTACCTTACTTCCTGGCAAATGTTCCGACGAGGAACTTAAATCTACTTTTTTGAATATCGTGTCTTTTAAAACATACTCAGCTATGATGTTGCTTGTTGTATCGTTTGAGTTGTCATTGACCACTACTATTTTTTTTGGCTGTAGACTCTGATCTAACAACGAATCCAATGTTTTACGAATAAATTCTGCTTCGTTATGGGCTGGTATGATAACATAGTACTGCATATTAAGCGTTCCAAGTTGATGGGTTGTAATCACAAAGCCAAACGTATGTCGAAATCATTAGGTTACTAGTTTTTGACGTCTTTTCTTTCCGCATATACGATATAATACCTAGGTGTAAAAAGGCGTAAAAACGGCCGAACACCTATTTTTTTTACGGGGTGATTCCATTTTAAACGGTCTTTGATTTCCCAACCCGCTTTTTCCAAAAGCCAATCGAACTGCCAGTCTTCAAATTCGTGGTAATGCCGGTCCCATGGATCAGTTTTGCTTCGGTATGCTGATGAAAACCAAAGGCGCAAAGGAATACTAGTTACCAGCTTAGTTGCTTTTATCTCTGAAAGTACATTTAGTGGGGCCAGTAAGTGTTCGAAAATTTCGAAAGCGGTAACTACATCTCCCTCGAACGTGTTAATTAAGCTAAAGTCTGTATCTAAATCTTCACCTCCTGTATTATGTACTGTATACCCATTTTTAGACATGATTTCAGAAAGGGGATTAGGGACTCCTAAATCTAAAATGGATTCCTCCTTAGCGATATGCTTTTCGAGAAATTCCATAGTATGGGCAAAGCGTTTGTTCGGAAATGTTTTTTCGTACATTTTTTAGGTTTCATGTTTAAGATTTTTTATCATGCCCAACCTTGAACTTGAATCTATAAACCTTAAACCCGGTATACAATAGCGTTGATGTTCATTCCTGCACCAACACTTGCAAAGATAACAACATCTCCTTTGTTAAGTTGATGCTCGGGTAGTTTTCCTTTTCGTAACATATCAAACAAGGTAGGAATCGTTGCTACGGAACTATTACCTAGTTTACCTATGCTCATTGGCATAATATCTGCAGGCATCTTTAGACCATAGCTTTTGTAAAAACGTTTTACAATAGCTTCGTCCATTTTTTCATTCGCTTGGTGTATCAATATTTTTTTAACATCGGCAATAGGTATGCCACTTTCATCCAAACAACTTTTCATGGCACTAGGTACATGGCTAACGGCAAATTCATAGATTTTACGACCATGCATTTTAATGTACTTGGTTGCCCTTGGCTCAGGTTTGTAGGATTTGCCATAGAAAAGAAAATAAGCTTCTTCATACGTGTATGTAGCACTGGCGTGCGTTAGTACTTCTCCGCCTTCTTCGCTTTCATTTTGCGCTATAATTGTCGCACCTGCACCATCGGAATAAATCATAGAATCGCGATCATAAGGGTCTACGATACGGGATAGGGTTTCAGCTCCTATCACCAAGCATTTTTTAGCTAAACCGCTTTTTATGAATGCATTGGCCTGTATAATGCCTTCTATCCATCCAGGACAACCAAAAAGCAAATCGTAGGCAACGCATTTTGGGTTTTTAATCCGCAGTAAATGTTTTACTCTTGAAGCTAAACTAGGAAGCATGTCACTTTGTGACTGTCCATGCGTTACATCTCCAAAATTATGGGCAAAAATAATGTAGTCAAGGTCCTCCTTGTCAATATTTGCGTCGGCAATGGCTTTTTCCGATGCAAGAAAAGCAATATCCGAGGTGTTTAGATTCTTCTCGGCATACCGTCTTTCTGAAATACCAGTAATGGCCTTGAATTTTTCAATTATGACAGGGTTTTCGTATTGAAATGGTGTGCCGTCTGTGTTTAGGAATTCGTGCTGTTCAAATTCCTTGTTCGCTACAATTTTGGCTGGTACATAGCTTCCTGTTCCCGTTATTCCGATACGCATTTGTGCACTATTTGGTTAGTATCGTTCAAGATACTTCAAAACGTAATTATTCCTATGCATGCATAGGAATAATTACGATGTTCAGCGCCTTGGTTTTAGATACATGCACATTAAAAAGGGCTTCCAAATACTTTGGAAGCCCTTTTATTATTATGTTTACGGTAGGTCTAAGCTTCCGCGTACGCTTCTATTGGTGCGCAGGTGCAAATCAGATTACGGTCTCCATATGCATCATCAACCCTTCTTACGGATGGCCAAAACTTGTTCTCACGCACATAGGATAACGGAAAAGCGGCTTTTTCTCTGGTATACGGAAAATTCCAACTATCGTTTGTAACCATATCCATGGTATGTGGGGCATTTTTTAGAACGTTATTTGGCTCGTCTGTAATTGCTTCGTCGATTTCTTTTCTAATCGATAGCATCGCATCGCAAAAACGGTCTAGTTCGGCTAAGCTTTCACTTTCCGTCGGCTCTATCATTACCGTACCAGCAACAGGAAAGGATACTGTTGGAGCATGGAACCCATAGTCCATTAAGCGTTTTGCAATATCTGTTACTTCAATGCCATTGTCTTTAAAAGGCCTACAGTCAATAATCATTTCATGCGCAGCTCTCCCTTTCTCACCGGTGTACAGCACTTCAAAACTTCCATGCAAACGATGTTTTATGTAGTTCGCGTTCAATATTGCTATTTTGGTCGATCGTGTTAATCCGTATTCTCCTAACATTTTTATGTAACCATAGGAAATTAGGCAGGCTAAAGAACTTCCCCAAGGGGCTCCTGAAATTGCAGTAATTCCTTTTTCTCCACCGGTTTTAATAACTGGATTGCTAGGTAGGAACGGTACTAATTGTGAAGCGACACATATGGGACCCACGCCTGGTCCTCCTCCTCCGTGTGGTATAGCAAAAGTTTTATGAAGGTTTAAGTGGCACACATCGGCGCCAATGTTACCTGGGTGGGTTAATCCAACCTGGGCGTTCATGTTTGCTCCATCCATATAGACTTGTCCTCCATGGTCATGGATTAACTTGGTAATATGCTTTATGGAAGATTCAAAAACACCATGAGTAGATGGGTAAGTTACCATTAGAGCGGCTAGGTTATCGGAATGTGCCTGTACTTTCTCCTCTAAGTCTGAAACATCTATATTTCCTTTTTCATCGGTCTTAGTAACCACTACTTTCATGCCGGCCATTACTGCTGATGCAGGATTTGTTCCATGCGCCGAAGCAGGAATAATACAAATATTTCTATGTGAGTCCCCACGAGATTCATGATAGGCGCGTATGACCATAAGTCCTGCGTATTCTCCCTGTGCTCCAGAATTGGGCTGTAGGGAAGTATCGGAAAATCCTGTTATTGTCGTAAGGTCTTTTGCTAGTTCTTTTAGCATTATTTGGTAGCCTTCTGCTTGTGCAATAGGTACAAATGGATGGATATTCCCCCAATTGCTTTGGCTTAAGGGTAACATTTCACTTGCTGCATTTAACTTCATGGTACAGCTGCCCAAGGAAATCATACTATGGTTTAAGGCAAGGTCTTTCCGCTCTAATTTTTTGATGTAGCGCATTAATTCGGTTTCTGAGTGATAGGAATTAAAGACGTTGTTTTCCATAAAGGGCGCTGTACGTTGCACAGATTCCATAATGGCAGAATTCGTGGATAGTTCCTTTATTTTAATACTATCTTTTCCTAGTGCTTGTGCAAAAACGGAAACAATGGTATTAAGGTCTGCTAGATTGGTAGCTTCGTTTAATGCTATGGATACGGTTTGCGAATCAATATAGAGGAAATTCATTTCATGCTTTTCAGCGATAGGTCTCAACTTGCTCGCATCTGTCTTAACCGTAATGGTGTCAAAATAGGAACTGTTGGTCTGGTATAAGCCTAATCTCTCTAAAGCGTCTGCTAATGTAGTAGCTGAGTTGTGCACTTTATCAGCAATATATTTTAAACCTTTTGGTCCATGGTATACTGCATACATGCCTGCCATAACGGCTAGTAAAACCTGTGCCGTGCAAATATTGGACGTAGCTTTATCTCTTTTTATATGTTGCTCACGTGTTTGTAGTGCCATTCGCATTGCCGGCTTGCCATCGGTATCCTTAGTTACACCAATGATTCTTCCCGGAATGTTTCTTTTGTACTCTTCTTTTGTGGCAAAAAATGCAGCATGGGGACCGCCATAACCTAAAGGGATCCCAAAGCGTTGCGTTGTACCTACTACCACGTCTACACCAAATTCACCAGGAGGTGTAAGTAGAACTAAACTTAATATGTCTGCGGAAACGGCTACTCTAATACCATCTTCTTTTGCACGAGCCACAAATTGAGAATAATCGTTTACTTGGCCATATTTACCTGGGTACTGCAAGAGCGCGCCATAAAAATCAGATCCAAATTGGAATTCTTCGTGGTTTCCTATAACGAGTTCGATACCCAAAGGAGTTGAACGAGTTTGTAGTAAGGACAGCGTTTGTGGCAATACCTCTTCGGATACAAAAAACTTTAGTGTTCCGTTTTTCTTTTGATCTCGAGAGCGCACATCGTAGAGCATGGTCATTGCTTCTGCTGCAGCAGTACTTTCATCTAATAACGATGCGTTGGCCAGTTCCATACCTGTGAGGTCTGTAACGACTGTTTGGAAGTTTAGGAGTGCTTCTAATCTGCCTTGTGCTATTTCTGCTTGGTATGGAGTATATGCGGTATACCAACCCGGATTCTCTAAGATATTTCTTTTGATGACGGATGGGGTCAAACTTTCGTGATACCCTAAACCAATATAGGATTTGAAAACCTTATTCTTTTTAGAAAGCTCCTCAATATGGCTGAGGAACTCATGCTCGCTCATGGGGGCCTCTAGTGGTAAAGGTGTTTTTAATCTAATTTCTGCAGGAATGGTCTCAAAAATAAGTTGTTCTAAATTTTCTACGGATATGGTTTTAAGCATATGTTGAAGGTCTTCTTCACGTATACCTATGTGGCGGGATGCGAACACGTCTGTCTTCATATTTCTCTTAGATTTAGTGATGCAAAATTAAGGATTAATTTTATGCAGAATGCCCATTTTTTGGAGCTTGGGCTTAAAGTTTTTAACTAAAAACCAAGGTTATAAACAGTTTGGCTACTTTTGTTTAATGAAGATATTGAAAGGTATTTTTGATTTTTATCTTGATGCCAGTATACACGTAGCTTTTGGCGTATTGGCTTTGGTGCACATAACAGTTCTCAGCTTAAACATTTCCTTGGATTTGCACCTTTCTTGGTTTCTCTTTTATGGGACAATTGTATGCTATAATTTTGTTAAATACGGTGTAGAGGCTAAAAAATACGTTTTGGTGGCCAACCGCTATCACAAAAATATTCAGTTTTTTAGTTTTATTGCAGCCGGATTGATGCTGTACCATGCCTATTTTTTAACCCTTGAGGTATGGTTGGGGGTCGTGGTTTTAGCACTGGTTTCGGGTTTATATGCCATCCCAGTATTGCCAAGGGCTAAGAATTTAAGAAGTTGGGGCGGATTTAAAATATTTATTGTAGCGTTGGTTTGGATGGGAGCCACGGTTTTGCTTCCTGTTTTAAGCGTATTGCAAGAATTTTCATGGGATGTAAAGGTGGTAGCTTTTCAGCGATTTATTTTCGTGTTGGTGTTACTAATACCTTTTGAGATTAGGGATTTGGAGTATGATGACCCAGAGTTAAAAACATTGCCACAGCGTTATGGCGTTTCTAATACAAAGGTATTTGGTTCGTTTATGGTTTTATTGTTTTTCTTTGCCACGTTTTTAAAAGACACTATAAGCGTAACGGATGTCGTATCTAAAGGTATTCTCTTTTTAGTGCTAGGTACTTTGATGTATGCGACAAAAAGAAATCAGTCCAACTATTTTTCTTCTTTTTGGGTTGAAGGTATTCCACTTGGGTGGTATATGGTATTACTATTGTTGGGTTGGTTTTAAGCTTGTTTTTTAAGTTGTTCTTTCATTTTAACTTTCTCTTGAGAAGATAGACTATGTAGTTTTGCCTTATGGCATAATGTAGTCAATTTGTTATTCTGTTCTGTGGCCTTAGAACAGGTTTTACAGATAAAAAGATGGAAACGTAGTTTCAGTACTTCAAAAAAAGTAGCTTCTCGGTATTGGGTTTTATTGCAAATATGTGCAGCTTTTTCGCAAGAAATCATAATTAAAACCAGTTTTTGTTTAGGCATCCTATCAGCGCAGTTCTAGCGCGGTGAATCATTACCCAAAGATTAGACGGATTGATGCCAAGTTCATTACAAATATCCTCGGTGCTAATACCTTTGATAGTTTTCATGGTGAAGACTTGCGCTTGTTTCTTGGGTAGTTTAGAGATACAGTCCTGTATGGCCAATCCCAATTCTTTATTTTCTATAGGACTATTTTCAAGCGTGCTAAAAGGGTCTGCTACTTGTTCTTCTAACCAATCGCCTTCGGCATCGCTTGAAG
This sequence comes from uncultured Maribacter sp., assembly GCA_965367705.1. Classification (GTDB taxonomy): domain Bacteria; phylum Bacteroidota; class Bacteroidia; order Flavobacteriales; family Flavobacteriaceae; genus Maribacter. Next base: position 6,682 of record CBDUKC010000153.1, read on the forward strand.
CACCATAGTTCATACGCACCTCGGCTTTCCCTTTTTTGGAATTGCTTTTTCGGTAATGGTCAATAACTTTTCGCTTTAGAATGGCAATCAACCAAGTGCGTTCTGCAGCATCTCCCTTATAATTCTTGGCAGATTTTAGCCCTGCTAAAAAAGTTTCTGATACTAAATCTTTTGCGACTTCCGGATCACTTACCCTGCTAACTGCAAAGTTAAAAAGGTAATCTGCATAGTTGTCCACCCAAAGGTTAGGCTGTAAAGTATGTTGCGTCATAAGGATTATCCTTATCAAAAATAGTGGAATTATACCTATAATCCGCTATGTTTTCACGCTAATATTAGTACCGCCATATCGGTATATTTGTTATTTTTGACCAAAGAATAATTTTATGAAACGTTTACATAGCATCCTTTTTTTTCTGCTGTTAGTCAATTTAGGTTGTGGTCAAACCAAGTCAGAGCATATCACGGATTTTTTAGAGCGTAATCCAGAGTCTATACTTCTTGTTGATGTTAGGACACCCCAAGAATATAATGCGGGACATTTAAAAAATGCGCAGAATATAAATTGGTTCGATGCTGATTTTGAGAATAAATTTTCTACTATCGAAAAAGACAAGACCATATATGTGTACTGTAAAGTGGGCGGTAGAAGTGCCAAAGCCCAAGAAAAATTACTGTCCTTGGGCTATAAAAACGTAATTAACCTTGAAGGAGGGTATGATGCCGTTTTGGCTATCAAAAAGTGATTTAATCTATAACTTTTTTCAAGCCTCCTTTGAGCTCAGGGTAACGGAATTTAAATCCTGAGTTGAACAATTTTGTGTGAACTACATTTCTATTCTTTAGCCTGAATTTCATTTCCGTG
>CBDUKC010000154.1:0-7491 GCA_965367705.1 uncultured Maribacter sp.
TTAAACATAATATTCTCGTTTTGCCGTGCTTATTGATTTACTCCTATTGATTGTCCATAGGTCGATGAATGAACTCCATATTATTCCGTCCTTAAACTTTTTACCGGGTTTGCCCTTGCAGCTTTAATCGCATTAAAACTTACTGTTAACAAAGCAATGGAAAGCGCAATACCACCAGCTAAAACAAAAATCCACCAACTGATATCTATTTGATAGGCGTACACGTGCAGCCACTTATCCATTACATACCACGAAAATGGCGTTGCTAACAGAATTGCGATCAACACTAATTTCAAGAAATCAATAGATAGTAGTTTTACGATACTGGACACCTCTGCTCCCAATACTTTCCGTACTCCTATTTCCTTCGTACGCTGAACTGCACTATAAGTTGCGAGTCCCAACAACCCTAAACAAGCAATCAGAATAGCTAAAAATGAAAATAGGGTAAACAGCTTTTTAAACTTTATATCGGCCTCATACTGGGTATTAAACGATTCATCGAGGAAGGTATATAGGAATGGTCTATGAGGTGCTACGGCTGCCCATTTTTGCTCTATACTGGATATCGCTTGCGACATATTCGCAGATTTCACCTTCATGGAGAGATACTTCCCATATTGAGAATAGCGCAATGTTAACGGTGCTACAGCCTGATGTAAGGATATATAATTAAAATCTTTAACCACACCAATTATAGTTCCTTCCCTACCCCATTGCTGAAAACGTTTCCCAACAATATCCATAGGATTTGCATAACCAAAACTTCTGGCCGCAGATTCATTGACCATCAAGGAAGAAACGGAGTCCGTTACAAACTCCCTTGAATAAGCTCTTCCCGCAACTACTTCTATCTCGTAATGCGGTATAAAATCAAAATCTATCTCATACAAAAAAGGTTCAAAATTTTGCATATTCCCCTCAGCAGTTTCAATATCTGTTCCTGCTCCAGGAAAATGCCCTCCAGGAACAGTACGTGAGCCAGCGATAGAAACCACTTCTGATAGGTTCATGAACTCACTTTTTATGGTTTCCATATTTTCCATGACCTGACCGTCCCAATTATAGTCGATGACTAACTGTTGCTCTTGATCAAAACCTAGATTTTTATCCAACATAAACCCCAATTGAAAATAGACAATCACCGTACTGGCAATTAAGGCTATGGAAAGTGCAAACTGAAATACAACTAAGCCTTTTCTAAGGTTGGTTCCTTGTTTGGAACTTCTAAAAACACCCTTTAACACACTCGAGGGTTTAAAATTGGACAGAATAAAGGCAGGATACGACCCCGCAAGCAAACCTGTAATCAAGGCCATTCCAAAATAAATGGAAAGACTCATTCCATTAAATATCTCTTTGGTTAAAAATTCTTTACCGGTAATGCTCCTCATCACAGGAAGCCCCAATAGCACCAAAGTCAAACCTAAAATTGACGCTAATAATACCATAAGTAAAGATTCCCCCAAGAACTGATATCGCAATCCTAATTTATCTGCGCCTATAACCTTTCGTACTCCAACTTCCTTTGCTCTTTCCAAAGAACGGGCGGTTGCCAAGTTCATAAAGTTTATGCAAGCAATAATGAGAATAAAAAGCCCAATAAGGGCGAAAATGTAAATATTGGAAAGGCTACCGGTAATCCCTGGCTGCCTGGCCGCTGTAGAGTTTAAATAAGTATCCTTCAGCGGTTCAAAAGTAAGATCATAAAAATACTCGGCATTTTCTTCTGGCCGATTTCTCTTCAAGAATTCTGGCATTTTAGCTTGAAAAGCTTGTTCATCAAAGTTATCACTTACCAAAAAATAAGTGTAAAAATCCACATAGCCCCAAGCCTCAAATATTTCAGACCTAGTCTGATAAAATGAACTCATAGAAAGTAGGACATCAAACGTAAAATGCGAGTTGGCAGGGACGTCTTTCATCACACCGGTAACGGTATAAAGACCGTCATTGGCCCTACCCCCAACACCGTCCATGGTTTTACCCATCGGGTCTTCGTTACCAAAATACTTTTTTGCTGTGCTTTCGGTAAGCACGATGGAATACGGGTCTTTTAATGCTGTTTTGGGATTGCCCGAAAGCAATGGCCAACTAAAAATATCGAAGACGGTCTCATCCACATAAAATGAATTTCCTTCTTGGAAAGAACGCTCGTTATATTCTAACAATACATCAGACCTACCCGAAAACTGAACAATCTCCACCACTTCAGAAAAATCTTTTTTAAGCGCAGGGCCTACAGGCGCATTGCCCCAAACCCATCTATCTTCTAGATTATCCTCGCTACCGTGATGTACGATACGATAAATATTATCGCCTTTTTCATGATAGCTATCGTAAGACATTTCGTTTCTAATAAACATGGCGATAACTAGAAAACAGGCCATACCTATGGCCAAACCACCAATATTGATTACTGAATATCCCTTGTTCTTAGTTAAGTTACGCCAAGCGATTTTTAAATAGTTTTTGAACATAATCAATGATTTTTTGATTGATGAATTATTCTGTACGCAAACTTTTTACCGGGTTAGCAATAGCTGATTTTATAGATTGAAAACCCACTGTCAAAACAGTGATAACCAAAGCAAAGAAACCTGCTAAAGCAAATACCCACCATTGTATATCTATTCGGTACGTAAAATCTTCCAACCATCGCTGCATAAAATAATATGCAATAGGAGCAGCTATAACCAATGCAATAAGTACCAGCTTGATGAAATCCTTTGTTAGTAACTGAACTACTGAGCTTATACTAGCCCCGAGAACCTTTCTTATTCCAATTTCCTTTTTCTTTTGTTCTGCAACGAACGATACCAAGCCGAAAAGTCCTAAACAACTAATAAGAATAGCCAAAATGGTAAAAACAACTGAAATTTGACCTAATCGTTTCTCCTGATTATAGAGTTGATCCACCTCTTTATCTACAAACCTGTAATCAAAAGGAACATTCTTTACGGTGGCTTTCCATTGCTGTTCCAAATAGCTTAATAACTTCTGATAATCAGCAGTCTGCGTTTTAATAAACAACCAATTGGGCCTGTCTTCTTTGTAAAGAAATAAGGGTGCTATCTTATCTTTTAGGGATGCAAAATGATAGTCTTTGACAACCCCAATGATTCGCATCTCATCTGTCTCATCTCCAAAACTTTGTATCAACCTAGCACTTAAAGCATCTTCTTCTTTAATATTAAAGACTTTTAATGTGGCTTGATTTACAATTATTTGGTCTGTAGTATCCCCTGGAGTAAAATCCCTGCCTTTTATCAAGGATATGTTCATTGTCTCAAAATACCCTTCGCTTATTCCTTGCCGTTTTACGATAGTATTATCTTCACGATTACCCCCGGGCAAATACAATCCGTTATCGTTTAGAATCACCTCAGACGGGGCATAATTTGCGCTCGATACATTGAGGACCTCCGGATTATTTAAGAACGAAGCTTTAAGCGATTCAAACTTACTAGAAGCTTCCGCGGTTCCTATTTTTAAGGCTAATAGATTTTCCTTTTGAAAACCAAGGTCCTTATTTAGTGTAAATTGGAATTGCTGTGTTATAACTATTACAATAGCTACCAGACTTATGGAAACTACAAATTGAAATACCACTAGAATTTTCCTAAAAGCACTATTACCTGATTGCAAAATAGTGGTACTTTTTAATGCCCTAATCGGTTTTATAGAAGATAAGACGAAAGCCGGATAAATACCCGAAACCATACCTGTAATAGTCCCAAGACCAATAAGTATAAAACCAATGCGCCAGTTCCATAAATCTTGATGCCCTAAACTTGCATTAGTAAGTTCATTTACCATTGGAAGTAATAAAATAGTAATAGGAATACTAATGAGTACTGCAAAAAAGGACAGTAGTAAGGACTCCCCTAAAAATTGTCCCATTAAACTATGCTGTCCGGCACCCACAACTTTACGCACCCCTATCTCTTTGGCGCGCTTACTTGCTCTTGCCGTACTTAGATTTATGAAATTGATGCAAGCCACCAATTGCATAAAAAAGGCTAATGCCAGCAAGAAATAAAGATATTTAATACTGGAGACTTCGTGAATTTGATTCTCGCGGCCCTGAGAATAAAGATGAATATCCAAAACGCTTTGAAGTGATAAAATCTTATTATCCATTCCCGCGTCCTTAAGGTCTTTGGATCCTCTTTCTTGAATAAACCCAGGTAATTTTCCCTGTAGTTGTTTTGTGCTGCTATTTGGTTGCAGCTTTATATAGCTATACACAAAATTATTAAGGGCAAAATTTTGAAAATTTTGAACAAAGGTTCCTAAACCTGGGGTACTCATACTCACAAAATAATTTGGGTTTAGATGTGATTTCCCATACGTTTCATCATAAACCCCTTTAACAGTTAAGATTTGTTCATCTTCACCACTACCCCATGTTACTGCTTTACCCAAAGCGCTCTGATTACCAAATAGTTTTTTTGCCAAATAAGAGGATAGTACTAAAGCGTTGGGTTCGTTTAAAGCCGTCTCTTGTCTACCTTCTAAGAATTTATAGCTAAATACCTTAAAAAAAGTAGAATCTACCATATATGCTCTAGGCTCGTAATAAGCATCCTCGCTATCGGCAGCACTAATTAAACTGCTACTGAAAATATCTGTGGGAATAACCCGTGTAACTTCCTGAACCTCCGGAAAATCTTCCTTTAGGGCAAAAGCAATAGGCGGAGATCCTGCGGCAGTATTATAACTATCCGCACCGTCCTTTTCAATTAGTGTTTCAACCCTATAGATAGATGCAGCATTTTCATGGTGCTCATCATAGCCAAATTGAGCAAAAACATATAACACTATAGCTAGGCAACTAACCGTCCCAACAGTAAGACCCAATAAATTTATAATAGTCTGCTGCCTATTCTTTAAGAGGTTTCTCCAAGCTATTTTTATATATTGTTTGAACATGATAGAACATTTTTTGATTGACTTATTGGTTCTTATCCGAGATTAAGGGATAAATTTGGTTGGTTATTTGATTGATGAACAAACTCCTTCTAAACTACTTGGTGCAAATTAATTGGCTGATTAGACCATTGCTCCAATAGCCCTATTTTGGCTTTCCGTTACTATTTGACCATCGAATAAATTAACTACCCTATGTGCATAGTGAGAATCTCTATCGGAGTGCGTAACCATTACTATTGTTGTTCCTTCTTGATTGAGTTCGGTAAGTAAATTCATAACCTCGATACCATTTTTAGAATCCAAATTACCTGTTGGCTCATCCGCTAAAATTAATTTAGGATTCGTTACCACGGCTCGTGAAATAGCAACACGTTGTTGTTGGCCACCTGATAATTGCTGTGGAAAGTGCTTTTCCCTATGTGCTATCTTCATGCGCTCCAAGACCTTCATTACTTTTTCCTTTCGTTCTGCTTTACCCATTTTTAGGTAGATAAGAGGCAACTCTACATTCTCAAAAACGGTAAGTTCATCAATGAGGTTAAAGCTTTGGAAAACAAAACCTAGGTTTCCTTTTCGCAATTGTGTACGTTGACTTTCCTTTAGTCCGGCTACCTCATGCCCAGCAAAGTTGTAACTGCCCTCCGTAGGATTGTCTAACATTCCAATAATGTTTAATAAGGTAGATTTACCACATCCAGATGGACCCATTATGGCCACAAATTCCCCATTTTCAACTTTTAGATTCACGTTATTCAAGGCTAAGGTCTCCACCTCTTCTGTTCGAAAGCTCTTTTTTAAATTTTGGATCGTTATCATTTTGTTATTCGTTTATTGTTAGTATGCTTTTGTTTTATTGCTTGATATTGTTAATTTTTATTTTAAGACAATCCGTTCTGCTTCTCCAAAGCTATCGTAGTTACTTGTTATAACCTCTTCACCAGCCTCTAAGCCCTCTAATACTTCATAAAATCTAGCGTTCTGTTTCCCAACCCTAATATCTCTTCTTATAGCTTCGTCCGTACCTGGGGTAACAACGAAAATCCATTGTCCGCCAGTGCTTTGGAAAAAACTGCCCTTGGGCAGAAGCAAAGCATCGCTAGACTCGCCCAATTGTAATTTGATATTATAACTCTGCCCGGTGCGTATCGTTTCCGGCTTGTCATCCGTGAAAACAAGATCCACCCTAAACCTACCGTTTCTCACTTCTGGATATACCTTTCTTACGCGCAAGGTGTAGTCTTTACCGTTACGCTCCAAAACAGCACTTAAATCACGCTTTACACGATCAATATAATGCTCATCGATATCTGCCTCGATTTTATAATCGGTCAATACATTCACCTGACCTATTCGTTGTCCTTTCGTAATGTTCTGTCCCACTTCAGCATCTAAAAAACCCAATTGCCCATCAGCAGGCGCACGCACATTTAGGTGATCTAAGCGCTGATAGACCATGCCTAAGGTTTTTTGCATCCGATTTAAATCGGCCTCCAAAACAGGGAGCGAAGTTTCCCTTACCTCATCATCGTTCTCTGTTTGAATCTTTACAATATCATATTGTTTTTGGGACAGTTCGTAGTTTTCCTTGGACAATTGATACGCCTCCTTAGAGATGAGCTCTTCTTTATATAAAGCCTCATTTTGTTCGTAATTTCTTTTTAAGCGCTGTAAATCCGTAGCTGCCGTGGCTAATGCACGTCTTCCGTCTACCTGTCTAGAATCAAAGGTTAATTTCGTAGATCGAAGATCATTCTGTTTTAAAGCCAAGCTACTTTCGCTCTGTAATATTTGCTCATAAAGATTTATATTACCCAGTTTCAAGATAATATCTCCTTTTTTCACCATGGCACCTTCCTCTATCAATTTTTCATCTACCCGACCACCCTCGTAAGCATCCATATAAATGGTGGTTATTGGTGCAACGTTCCCGTTGATGGTTATATAATCATCGAACTTACCTTGTGTGACGGCTGCTATAGAAAGTTTGTCCTTCTCCGTTCTAAACGTAGATACCGAGGTGCTAAAAATCAACTGATAACCCACAAAAAGGACTAATAACCCAATGGCTATATACCCGTAATGCTTTGGGCGTAATCCTTTTTTCTTTTCTAATTGTATATCCATTTTTATTTTAATATTGCGTATTAGTACTTATCATTTTATATCAAATACAGTTAACCCTTGGTAAAACTCTAGCGTACTTTTGTTCACTTTTAATCGTAATCTAACCTGTAAGTTTTCATTCTGTGCTGTAGCATAAAGCGTTTTTGCACTTCCCAATTCTATTGCATTTATTAATCCTTTTTCATATCTCTTTTGGGCAATGGAAAATGTCATCCCTTGAGACTCACTTCTTTTTTGCGTTTGCAATACCTCTGTGCTCAAAGCATTATATTCCTGAACCAATTGTTGAATAGTCTGATACAATTCCTGCTCCTGAATATCCGCATTATTCTTGGCCCGTTCTAGTGCAATTTTTTGCTGCTTTACTCTGGATCTTCCAGACCAAGCATTGCTTATAGGAACGTTTAATGATACTCCGATAAACTGATTGGT
>CBDUKC010000155.1:0-7451 GCA_965367705.1 uncultured Maribacter sp.
TTAAAATCAAGGTACTCATCACACCTTTTGGAGTTTATTCATCAATCACTAAAGTATGAACTTGTTTTGGTAGACAAGTTCAGTAAAACAAAACGAACAGTTAATCATGCAGACCTTTACCAAAAATTTAAAAGAACCCCATAATCAAAGGGAACTGCATACAAAGCAAAAAGAAATTATGAATGTAGAAAATACAAAAGCGCAAATGCGAAAAGGTGTTTTGGAATATTGCATTTTGTCTATCCTTAACGGACAGGACAAATATGCCTCCGAAATACTTTCAACGCTAAAAGACGCAAAAATGTTGGTGGTAGAAGGCACCATCTACCCGCTATTGACGCGATTAAAAAACGCAGGTCTCTTAAATTACCGATGGGAGGAATCTACCTCAGGACCACCACGTAAATACTATACCCTTACGGAAACAGGAAAACTGTTTCTAAAAGAGTTGGATACTACATGGGACGAATTACGAAAGGCCACTAATTTGGTAACACAAAACAAATAAGCATCAATCAACAGCTCTTGGAACATTATCCTATTAAGGTTTTGGACCGGAATAATAAAACATCAAAAAATGAACAAGACAGTTAATATAAATCTAGCAAATACACTCTTTCATATAGATGAGAATGCGTATAATAAAATGCGAAGGTATTTGGAATCGGTAAAACGGTCCTTTGCGAATACGCCGGGAAGCGATGAAATACTTGCCGATATAGAAGCACGAATCGCTGAACTATTCAATGAAAAATTGGATAATGAAAGACAGGTCGTTACAGAAAAAGAAGTAGATGCCGTAATCGCCATCATGGGACAGCCTGAGGATTATATGGTAGATGAGGATATTTTCGAGGACGAGCCAAAAACGAGTAGAACAGCCAACGCTACCAAAAAATCAAAAAAATTATATCGCGATACCGAACATAAATATGTGGCAGGGGTTTCCTCTGGTTTGGCACATTATTTTGGTATAGACCCAGTGTGGGTGCGGGTTCTTTGGATATTATTGACCATTGGGTCTACCGGTGGTTTTATACTTATCTACGGACTTCTTTGGATTCTTATCCCCGAGGCAAGTAGTACGGCCCAAAAGCTAGATATGCGCGGAGAAGATATTAATATCAGTAATATAGAACGTAAGGTAAAAGAGGGTTTTGATGACGTTGCGGATCGTGTAAAAAGTGTCGACTATGAAAAAATGGGAGACACCGTCAAAAAAGGAGGGAAAACATTTTTTGATACGCTTGGGGATATCATTTTATTTCTATTCAAGATTTTTGCGAAGTTTATCGGTATCCTACTGATCATCATTGGTGCATCTACCTTAATAGGCTTGTTCATTGGACTTTTATCCGTGGGAATCTTAGATATGTTTCATGTACCGGGAATAGATTTCTATCACTTGGTAAACTCAAGTAACCTTCCCATCTGGGTAGTATCCTTATTGGCCTTTTTTGCTGTTGGAATACCTTTTTTCTTTTTATTGTACCTAGGTTTAAAAATATTGGTAGGGAATTTAAAATCAATTGGCAGCATAGCTAAATTCAGTCTTTTAGGGCTTTGGTTATTGTCGATTATCCTACTTATTGTTTTTGGTATCCGAGAGGCGGCATCTAGAGCTTATTCCGGAAGCACAACCAGTGATAGTGAGCTGTATATCGAAAACCCAAAAGATACCCTACAAATCAACCTATTGACTGCTGATTATGACAGAAATAATGTAATGCATATGGGTAATATGATTATTACACATGATGATAACGGGAATAAACTATTAGTATCGGAAGATGTTCGCTTTAGATTAACAAAATCAAAGGATTCGATTTTCCGTATGGAAGTGCGCAAGGAAGCAAACGGGGGTTCATTTAAACAAGCGAAAGAAACCGCAGAGGGAATCGTCTACGATTATGCTATAGAAGGAAACACCATGAACCTTAAAAATTACTTGACCGCAAGTGGTGATAGTAAATTTAATGATCAAGAAGTGCGTATAAATCTTCGGTTACCCGTAGGCACTATTCTTAAATACAATCATGGAAATGCAAGGAGTTGGGTAATGCGTGCAGATACCGACCGTTCCTCGGACGAATTGGATAATCATACCTGGAAAATGACCTCGGATGGAACACTGGTTTGCTTAGATTGTACTGATGAAATGGAATATGAAGATTCGGATGAAAATCGTATTCAAATCAATGAGGATGGTATAGATATCAATATCAACGATAATGGTGAAAAAGGTAAAATCATCATCAATGAGGATGGCATAGATATCGATGTTAAGGACAATGGGGAATCGTTTAAAATGAAGTTAGATGAAAACGGAATAAAAATAAAGGCCGACGATAATTAGAGTAGTAACAACTCAATACCTTAATCTGACAGTTGGGTCACTTTAAATGTTGGTATCGTTCAAAAAAATAGAGTTTTACAGCAGTGAAACAATAGCACGCTAAAAACCTAAACAATCATTAATCAAACCTCTGCATATTGAGGTTAAAAAAACAACAATCATGACAACACTAGTAAGAATTAGCATCGCATTAGCCTTAGTGCTTTTTTTATCATCCTGTGGATTTGACATCAACATCGGAGACTTTGGCTCTGGTAAAACAGGAAATGGAACGGTAGTAGAAGAAAATAGAGAAGTTACGGCGGATTTTACAGAGGTACACGCATCGGAAGGCATTGATGTTTATGTTACCCAAGCCAATGACTTCAGCATATCCGTAGAAGCGGACGAAAATATCGTTGATCTTATAGGAACAGAAATAAAGAACGGTAAACTAAAGATACATGCCATAGAGAATATTGGCCGTGCTACCAAAAAAGTTTTTGTTTCCTTACCCGAGGTAACTGGCTTACTAAGCTCTAGTGGTGCGCATTTAACAGCACAAAACAAAATTACAGCAAGTAATTTAATACTTGATGCCAATAGTGGTGCGCATCTTAACGCAGAAGCAACAGCAGATAGATTGGAAATAGATGCCAGTAGCGGTGCCAATATCGATATTTCGGGTAATGCCTTGGAAGTGTATGTAGACGGTAGTAGCGGATCGAACATTAGGGGTAAAAATCTTATGACAACAGAATGCAGAGCGGAGGCGAATAGTGGTGCCAATATCAATATAAACGTATCCAAGTCATTAACAGCAGATGCAACTAGCGGCGGCAATATTTCCTACTCTGGCGATGCCGAAGTAACCAAGAACAAATCTGTTTCTGGCAGTGTTCATAAATACTAGACCTCTTTATTCATCAATCTATACCTATAATAATAAACCCAACGAAGTTTTCGTTGGGTTTTACCTTTAAAGTATCCCGCTAATTTTTATATTTAGCTTATGAAAATAAGCCTAACAAAGTATACACTCGCCTTAAAGCATACCTTTAGTATTAGCAGGGAATCCCATGATTTTCAAAATAGCTTGGTTGTTGGCCTTAGCTTGGCTGGACAAACGGGATATGGAGAGGCAACTTCTAATCCGTATTATAAGAATACCGTAGAAAGTATGATTATGGAGATTGAAGCCATAACACCTGATATTGAAAATTACGATTTTAAAGTACCGGAAGTTTTTCATGCCTTTCTGGTATCTAAAGGACTTAGTAATTTTGCCATTTGTGCCTTGGATTTGGCTGCACATGATTTATTTGGAAAACTACAAAATAAACCCTTATATCAAATCTGGGGAACGAATATAGACCACTACCCTACTACAAACTATACAATAGGTATTGCACCTATAGAAAATATGGTAGAAAAAATGAAAGAAACCCCGTGGCCCATCTACAAGATAAAACTGGGTACAGATGATGACGTGGCCATCGTACGCGAACTAAGAAGACACACCGATGCTGTTTTTCGTATTGATGCCAATTGTGCATGGACTGCTTCGGAAACCATCAAAAATGCACCACTTTTAAAAGATTTAGGCGTAGAATTCTTGGAACAGCCATTAAAGGCTAATGATTGGGAAGGGATGGAAGTAGTAATGCACCACAGTGTGCTACCGGTAATAGCCGATGAAAGTTGTATTGTAGAAACCGATGTAGAAAAATGTGCACTACATTATAGCGGAATCAATATAAAATTATCCAAATGTGGTGGTCTTACTCCGGCACTTCGGATGATTAAAAAAGGCAAGGATATGGGTCTGAAAGTAATGGTGGGCTGCATGACAGAATCAACCGTTGGGATTTCTGCCATTGCACAATTATTACCACAGCTAGATTATGTAGATATGGACGGTTCCATGCTGCTAAAAGAAGACATTGCTACTGGTGTGCGCATCCTGCCAGATGGTACCGTTTTATTTCCTGAACTTCCTGGTAGTGGTGTAACGCTTTATTAATGGTACATTTTACAGATTCCTTTCCTGGTCGTACCCTAGACATTAAAGGAACTACTTATACCTATTTTGGAGGAACAGCCTATTTAGGCCTACAGAATCATAGGCTCTTTCAAGATATGTTCGTAAAGAATATAAAGCGATACGGAACAAATTATGGAGCGTCTAGAAGATCTAATGTTCGCTTTACTGTATTCGAAGAAGCAGAACAACTTTTAGCACAGTTGGTGGGAAGCGAAGCATGTCTCACCATGTCCTCAGGGTTCTTGGCAGGGCAGTTTTTAGCAAAGTTCTTAAAAAACAAAAAGCATAAATTGTTTTATGCGCCCAACACCCATTCGGCTTTATTCACAAAAAAGAATAAAAACTACGGTAGCTATGCAGACCTAAATGCAGCCATCACCAAACATTTAGCCTCTGACAATTTCGCCGAGCCCGTTTTATTCTTGGATAGTATTGACTTTTCAGGGATAAATTACCCCAATTTTGAATCACTCAAAACCTTACCCCTTTCAGAGATTATTCTAGTTGTAGATGATTCCCATGGTATCGGTGTTGTGGGTACCAATGGAAACGGAGTCTTTAAAGACCTTCAAGAATTGGGGTCAAAAAAAATCTTTATGTGTTCTTCTTTAGGTAAGGGATTTGGTATACAAGCTGGTGCTGTGTTTGGCGCTAAAAAAGAAATGGCGACCATGGAAAATACTGCATTCTTTGGAGGAGCGAGTCCCGCCAGTCCTGCATCCATGGCTACTTTTATTGATGCGCAGAAGATTTATCAAGAACAACGAAATAAACTCAGGAAAAACCTCAACGTATTCTTGCACGAAACCAAACAAATAGAAGTTTTTACTTGTATGGATGGACATCCAACCTTTTCTTATCAAAACCAAAAACTGTCCGATTTTCTATTTCAACATAAAATTATTGTCACGAATTTCAAGTATCCAAACGAAAATGCAAGTGTAATGAGTAGAATTGTCCTATCTGCAGGACATACGGAAACGGACATTTCAAATCTTGCACAACTATTAAATACGTTTCGATTTCGTTAATACGATTGATTTTAAATTAAATATTAACATAAAAATTATGAATATCCCTATATATTTTGTAATTTTTATCATATTAATAATCACTAAAACACCGAGCCATGAAAAAATTACTTGGATTGGCTTTTTTGATGTTATTATTGGTTTGTGTAACCAGTATGACTTCCTCAAAGCTACAGACGGCTACAAATTCCTTAGAAGGAACTTGGGAACTTGTAAACCGATACAACTATGATGATAGTGGTGTATCGGATACCTTACAAAACATAAACGGGTATAGACAAATTAAGATTTATAGTAAGGGAAAAGTTATGTGGACTCGCTATTCTCCTGATGACCCGGCAGAATGGTTTGGTTATGGGTCTTACACAAATACCGAAAACAGATTGAGAGAACAGCTAGAGTTCGGTTCAGCTGCTATGATGCAAGTAATTGATACCGTTGAGGTATTTGAATTTGAACTCATTTTAGATCAAAACAACTATAGTCAGATTACAACAGACACAGACGGAAACCGTTCGTATTCCGAGAATTACCGTAGAATAGATTAATTAATTAACCAATAACCAAAAAAAATGCGGCCCTATGGCCGCATTTTTTTTATCTCGTAAGAAGTTCAATAATTACAAATTATAATTATCTGCAACCGCTTCTTCAACAGAACCAATATCCGCTAAGTAGCGCTCCGCATCAAGGGCAGCCATACAGCCCGTCCCTGCCGCTGTTACGGCTTGTCTATATTCTTTATCCTGGGCGTCACCAGAAGCAAAAACACCCGGTAAGTTTGTTTTGGTAGATTTTCCCTTGGTTATCAAATAACCAGTTTCATCCATATCCAATTGACCTTTAAAAATATCGGTATTCGGTTTATGGCCTATTGCTATGAAAAGTCCAGTAATTTCAATTTCGTCTTTAATACCCGTTTGATTATTTACCATGCGTAACCCTTCTACAACTTGCTCTCCCAATACCTCATCTATTTCAGTGTTGTAGCGTACTTCTATATTTTTTAGACTATTCACACGGTGCTGCATCGCCTTTGATGCCCTCATGTGATCTTTACGAACCAACATGGTCACCTTGTTACAAATTTTAGCTAAATAAGAAGCTTCTTCTGCCGCCGTATCTCCCGCACCAACTATAGCTACATCTTGTCCCTTGTAAAAGAACCCGTCACAAACGGCACACGCGGAAACCCCACCACCTCGCAAACGTTGCTCACTGGGAATACCCAAATATTTCGCGCTAGCTCCTGTAGAAATAATAATTGTTTCGGCCTCGATAACCTTTCCACTGTCTACGGTAACTTTATGAATACCACCAACCTCAGTACTTAATTCACAAGCGGTAACCATTCCGATTCGAACTTCTGTTCCAAACCGTTCCGCTTGCTGTTGCAATTGTACCATCATCGTTGGGCCATCGATTCCATCAGGATATCCTGGAAAATTATCTACTTCGGTAGTGGTCGTTAGCTGACCTCCTGGCTCCATTCCAGTATACATCACAGGTTTTAAATCTGCTCGTGCAGCGTAAATGGCAGCGGTATATCCCGCAGGTCCAGAACCTATAATCAATGTTTTTAATCGTTCTATCGTATCAGACATATGCTTTGATTTTCAATCGATTTATTTATACAAAAGTAGGTTTTTGGTCGAAAAACTTACAGGGAAGTTATTAAAAGTTTTTAGCTCGATTATTAAAAAGCCTACAGCTAGGGTTGTTTCAACATATCCACGGTTGCTACGGTCCTAAAACCTGTATGTTCCAAAGAAGAATCTGTACTTGAGCCCATTTTGGCCGAGACCCTATAGCTAGCGCAATATGAAGCACTACATAAAAAAGAACCTCCTTTAATCACCTTTTCTTTCGCATAGGGGTTGTTAGCTGTGAATGGTGTTCCTGCTCCTTGCGGGTTTCTTAAGGTTTTATTCGATATCGTGCTCTCTTTATAATAATTGGTATTATACCAGTCGCTCGTCCATTCCCAAACATTACCAGCCATATCATAAAGACCGTATGCATTTGCGGCATATGACTTTAC
>CBDUKC010000156.1:0-7337 GCA_965367705.1 uncultured Maribacter sp.
AATATGTAGAGGTAACAAAAAACAAAATTCTGAAAGGAAACACACGTGCATTTGAAAGTATGAGAGCCAAACTGGATATGCTTAGAAACATAAGTAAATATGGAAAGACCATGAAGTATCTAGAAGAAGACCAGTCTGAATTGGTGAACTTGACTTTAGAGGATTTCAAATCAATTATCAATAAACATCTTACAGAAGATCAGATGGTTTATTTGGTAGTTGGAGATAGGGCTACCCAACTGTCTGAAGTAAATCAACTAGGAAAAGGGCAAGTAATAGAATTAGATATTAATGGTAATTCTTTGAATAATAAGTAATTGTACTTAAGTGATCTAATTATCGATATGCGATTTAGGTATAATAAATGCTCATATCTACCTTTTATTTGATGGTTACTTGAAAAGTGATCTTGAAGTTTACGGAGCCTGAGAATGAATAAACGCCATTAAAACGGGCGTTTATTCAGACGTTAGCAAACATTCCTCACATCACGAAATCGAGATTAATTTCTACAGATAACGTGAAAATTTTAGAGGATTTATAACATTAAAAATTTGACGTTAGTCAAAATTACTAAAACTGTACCATGTTAGAAATCAGACCACTTAATAATTTGTCAATCTATTTAGATAGACTTATAAAAGGTCGGTTATGGCTTAAGGTAATCATTGCATTGGTTTTAGGTGCTGGTCTTGGGGTTGTAATCAATTCATCTACGGGGCTTGTTTCAGAGGGCTTTAGCCTGTCATTTGCCAGTTGGCTTGACTTACCAGGTCAAATTTTTATGAGGTTAGTTCAAATGATTATGATTCCCTTAATTTTTGCATCTATTATTTCTGGAATTGTAGGCAACACATCAGAAGACCTTAAAACCTTTGGGCTAAGACTGTTATTCTATTTTATTTTCACTACCGTCATTGCGATCAGCATTGGTTTGTTCGTAACACTCATAATGAAACCTGGCCAATATATTTTCAGTTTGGGGGGATTTCCAAACAGCGGAGAAAAGCTATTAGAAACCGCTGAACAAACTAGCCTCACCGAAAACATTCCAAATACTATTTCTAATCTCATCCCGAATAATCCACTAGAGTCCATCTTAATGGGAGAAATGCTTGGTGTAGTAATATTTACCATAATAATTGGAGTCGCAATTACCCAACTCAAACATGACACGGTAAGACCTATCATTCGATTTATTGAAGCAATTCAGAAGATTTGCATGATTGTAGTCTCATGGGCAATGATGCTTGTTCCATATGCCGTATTTGGTCTTATCGCAGCGTTGGTATCTAGAACAAGTATTGAAATATTTCTTGGTTTAGGATACTATATAATAGTCGTCATTTTGGGATTATTACTCCTTATGATATTCTATTTAATAATGGTATTTGCTTTTACACGGAAGAATCCATTCAGATTTTTAAGTCTAATACGTGAACCACAGTTATTGGCTTTTTCTACTGCCAGCTCGGCAGCTGTTATGCCTATATCCATGAAAACAGCAGATGAAAAATTAGGGGTATCCTCGAATATTAGTGATTTTGTGATTCCCATTGGAGCAACAATAAATATGGATGGTACTGCCCTATTTCAATGCGTAACAACCTTGTTTATGGCACAAGCTTATGGCATTGATCTTACTATGATAAACTTGATATTAATCACCACTACAGTTGTAGCCGCATCCATCGGAACACCTGCCATTCCAGGTGGAGGTGTCATCGTACTTGCATCGGTGCTACAGAGTGTAGGAATTCCAATAGATGGACTTATCATTATTATTGGTATAGATCGAATCTTAGGAATGTTTAGAACGGCAGTTAATGTAACTGGAGACCTAACAGCAACCGTAATTTTTAATAAGTTTTATGGGTCTAACAAACAGTAAAACATTTGCCAACAAAACCTAAACTGCATTGAAACCCAGTTTAGCCAAACGTTAGGGCAAATATAAAAAAACTAAGAAATAGAAATTTCGCAAACTAAACTTCACATGAAAATGACTAGAAAATTACTTTTTGCACTGCTTCTGAGTTTCATGTGCACTTCAGCACTAGTATCGCAGACGAATAAGGAAAAAATTGAAGAAATTAGAACGAGTTCGAATTTAGCCCTTAAGTCCTATGATCATGAAAAGGTACTTTCCTATTTAACAGACGATGTACTAACTACCACAGGCAACGGGACGTTATTATCAGGTAAAAAAGCGTTAGCGGACTATATATCGGAGGGCGGAGATAGTACGATGTACTGGATACGAAGTACAGAAGAAGTTATCGTGAACGAAAAAAGAGGTTTGGCCTGGGAGCATGGGTTTTGGAATGCATATGACCCAGAACTGGGTACTCATTCTATTATCCATGGAAATTATGCTGCCATGTGGACAAAAGACTCGGGCGAATGGAAAATAAAATCTCAACTTTTTGTATCGCTGGATTAAAAAAAAGGTGCCTGACAAAACCTATAATCCCTTACGACGGATTTCCTAAACGGAAATCACGCGTAAAAAACTATCTTTAGGTTCAGCTGGATTGTCCATCGGGCGAATCACAGCAGCGACCTTAGACTGACTCTTATGTGTAATTTTCATTTAACAGAATAGATGGTAGAAAAAGCAAACGAATTAGATGATTATTTAGCTCCTCATTACATTCATCGGAGTAATTGGCTGAGAGCAGCTGTACTTGGAGCTAACGATGGGATTTTATCAACTGCAAGTATTGCGATTGGAGTTGCCGCTGCGAGTGATATGCGAGAACCTGTTATTTTAGCAACGGTAGCCGGACTAGTTGCTGGAGCCTTATCCATGGCAGCCGGAGAATATGTTTCCGTAAGTTCGCAAACAGATGTTGAAAAAGCCGATATCGAACGTGAAAAGCAAGAACTAAGTGAAATGCCTGATCTTGAATTACAACGACTAGCGGAAATATATGAAAAAAGAGGCCTGAAAAAAGAAACCGCTAGAACAGTAGCTGAAGAATTAACAGAACACGATGCCTTAGGCGCACATATTAGAGACGAATTGGGGATAAACGAAATTAGCCAAGCAAAACCTATACAAGCTGCATTTGCTTCTGGCGCAGCCTTTACTATAGGAGGTTTACTTCCTTTTTTAGTAGCATTATTTCTTCCTTTAAAAACTATGGAATATTCGCTTTACGGTTTTGCACTATTTTTTCTAATAGTTCTCGGAGCACTCGCTGCTCGAACAGGTGGTTCAAGTATTGGAAAAGCAGTTCTTCGAATCACTTTCTGGGGAACAGTTGCCATGGGACTGACAGCTTTAGTTGGTTATTTGTTCAATGTTAATGTCGGATAAAAAACTACACACAACAGCATGCATACATCATAGTTATTAAGCCCTATATTTATGGCTGTTATACCAATAGATTCAACATACCCATCATGAAAAACTATATCGTATTTGCACTTGTCTTACTTTTTATAAGTTGTGCTACCGAGAAAAAAGAAACCCCAATAGCCATAGAAGTAGACCAAACTACACTGGGCAAGCACATGGAACGCTTAGCCTCCGATGAATTTCTAGGCAGAAAACCGTTTACCGAAGGAGAGGTGAAAACGGTGAACTATTTGGAAGATGAGTTTAAAAAATTAGGACTGGAACCAGGGAATGGCGATAGCTATTTTCAAGAGGTACCTATGGTAGAGATTACGGGGAAACCTTCTAATGAAATGATTATATACGGCAATCATGGTAGCTTCAACCTAGACTACTTAAAGGATTTCGTAGCCACGACGAACAAACCCGAACCCCATGTGTATTTAGAAAAATCCCAGCTAGTATTTGCCGGCTATGGCATTGTTGCCCCGGAATATGGCTGGAACGATTATGACGGAATGGATTGGAAAGGAAAAACGGCCGTCGTTTTAATAAATGACCCTGGTTTTAAGTCTGGCGATTCTACCTTGTTTAAAGGAAATGAAATGACCTACTATGGGCGTTGGACCTATAAGTATGAAGAAGCTGCCAGACAAGGCGCAGCTGGACTTATCATTATTCACGATACAGAACCAGCTTCCTATGGTTGGAATGTCATAGAATCTGGCTGGACAGGTGCCAGGTTGACCATTCCAAGTGATTTGCCACAGTTAGCGGTAGAATCTTGGATAAGTGCTGCCAGTGCAGAAAAAATATTTGATGTGAGTGCCATGAAAGGTCAAGATTATAAAACATTAGCAAGAAATAAGAATTTTAACCCGGTTCCCTTAGATCTACGAGTTTCCGTATCCATAGACAACCAAATAAAAAAAGATGTTTCCAAAAACGTAGTAGCGCGTATACCGGGCACGGAACGAGCGGATGAAGTCATTATCTACTCCGCACACTGGGATCATTTTGGAATTGGAAAAACCATTGATGGGGATTCTATCTATAACGGATCCGTAGACAATGCATCCGGAACAGCTGGGATTTTAGCTATCGCAGAGGCATTCAAGAAAAGTAAGCCTACAAAACGTTCTCTGGTTTTCTTGGCAGTAACGGGAGAAGAGCAAGGCTTATTAGGATCTGCCTACTACGCAGAAAACCCCATTTATGATGCTAAGAAAACGGTAGCCAACATTAATATCGATGCTCTTTCTAGCCCAGGTAAAATGAAGGACCTCACGATTACGGGCTTCGGGCAGTCCGAAATGGATGAATACGCGAAGGAAGCCGCTACGGAACAGAACCGATACATTATTCCAGATCCGGATGCCGAGAAAGGGTACTTCTACCGATCTGATCATTTTAACTTTGCAAAAATCGGAATCCCTGCCTTATACGCGAGTGGTTCCTACGAGGGTTTTGACCAAAGTATTGAAGAAATAAAAAAGGCGAAGGACCACTACCTTACCTATATCTATCATCAACCTTCTGATGAATTTAATTTGGAAACGACAGAACTCAGTGGCGTTCAATTAGACCTACAACTCTTTTATAATGTGGGCCTAAAGCTATCCAATGAAGCGTATTTTCCAAAATGGTATGAAAGTAGTGAGTTCAAAGCGGCTAGGAAATAAAATTAGGGTATAATTAAGTAGCATTGACCTCAGCTAGCCTTTGAAACTATAAACTATGCACTATGTCGTATTTGGTATTTCAATAGCATTCATTTCTTGGATGGTTGGAATGATAGTAAATGGGCTATTGAAGAACACCTCGTACTACGAACAAGTAACAGATCTTAATTTTATTCAGAGTGAACACTTGGATAAAATGCTAGGTCTTGGTCTTTTTAAATGGATTGTAAAAAATACCTTTTTCAAATACTTTAATGAAAAATTGACGTTGAAAAATAAAATTGAACTGTCTGAATTGAGTGAACTAAGAAAAGAAATGACCTACTCCGAAATAAGTCATCTTATAGGTTTTGCATTTGTAACCGTCTTTGCCATATATAAGGGTATTACAATAGACTACGTCTTTGGTTTAACCATAATGCTGTGCAATATCCTACTCAACTTATACCCGGCTTTATTACAGCAAAAAAACAAAAGAAGAATTAACAGACTGCTTAGCATAGTGCAAAGCAATCGGAATTAGGCATGATACGTTCTGCTGTATAGCAAAGTGGTTAAACGATATTCAAAATTTAAAAAATGGTGTACAAGGTTGTCGTAAGTACCCCTTTATCATCATCCAAAGGAATCGTCAACAACTGCTTTTCTTCGATTGCCTTAAAATGAAACGGAGCTTTCATGAGTTGCACCCCACTCTTCTTTTTTAGCCTAGTTCCTTGTCCAGAAATAATATCGGTGTTGGGTTCAAAATCACCTTGAGGCAGATGTTCCGTTAGCATCACGTATTTAAAAGCGGATAATTTGGGAAGTATGCGCTGTATTTCGGTATTGGACAGATGTTGTAACACCTGCCGAAGTAACACACAATCGCCATGAGGTAACGCATCGGTAGCGATATCCAAGCATAGAAATTCTAGATTTTTTGCTTTAAAAACTGATTTATTGTAGCTAATCAGTTCGCTTACGATATCTACGGCAACATACTTCTTTGTGTGCTGTACAAGCTCCTTACCAACATTAAAATCGCCACAACCTAAATCACAAACGACAAGTGGTGCTTTAAAAGAACGTAAAAAAGTATTTACGGTACCGATATAAGGATTTACCATGTTAGGGTGATGCGAACCTTCTCCTGAGTAAAAAGAGGACGTGCCGCTGCCCCAAAGCTTCATGGCATAGACCTGCTCCATGGCTTCTTTCGTTGGCCACGGCTTTTTTATGCTAGTGCTAACCATTGCTTTATTGATCCCCATTACTATTTTTGTCTAGTTAAAAAATACATATATGCCAAAACAACCCTGTGGGATAGTACTAACCGCGATTTAAGATATGTGATGGCACCTACTGAACTTCTAGTTGATGACAATTTCGTCAACAAACAACCAGCTATTACCACCAGGATTTTGATGCCAAGAAGGGTTTTTGAGCACGCTCTTCACTTCTATCCTAACATACTTTGCTTTGGTGAGGGGGAAATCCAAATCAAAAAACTTCAAGCTGATGTTTGAAGAAGGATCGGGCTGGCCTAAATCCTTGGTATGCATTGTCTTAAAATTTTTGCCGTCGTTGGATACCTGTACCTTAAAACCTACTGGAAAGAAAATCCAACTTCCCGGTGCCGATAATGCTCCAACGGAAACCGAACTGATGTCTTTTGGTTGATCTAGTTCAAATGTTGCATTAAAATGCGATCCCTCATACCCTAACCAGTTTCCATCAACAAAATTGGTGGAACCACGTTTCAAATCTATTAAGGTCTTGCCACCTTGGGAATAGTACTTTTCGTTTGGTTCATTATTAAGCGTTACGCCAGAGAAGTCAACGGTACTTATCTTAAAATTAGCAACCGCAGTTTCACTGATACCCCAACCTTCCTTAAAGGTAATGGCTTTTAAGTTGGTTGTTTCCGCAATCGTTAAAGGACTATGGTACAAGGTACTGGTACTATCGGGCTCGCTACCATCTAAGGTATAGTAGATCGCTGTATCATCGAATGGGTAGCTGATTTCTACTTCTACCTTATCCTTAATAAAGTAATTATCCGCAACGATTGTAGGTGGCAATAACTCCGTAGCGCCAAACATATCCATATCTATGCTGTGTATGGTGGTACTTGGATTTGCCTGGGCATAAGCATTCATGGCATCATCGCTTATTTCCGATTTCCAAAGATATAGGTCGGTAAGCTTAGGTAGTTCTTTGATTGTTTCCAACGCTTTATCCGTCAATGAGGTACCATAGAGATTAAGTGACTCCAAGTTCTCCAATTTTGCAACTTCTTCAAATCCCTTGTCCGTAATAGCGGTATTTTG
>CBDUKC010000157.1:0-7332 GCA_965367705.1 uncultured Maribacter sp.
CATGCCTATACCAACGATCAAAATTTGGTAGACAATATGCATGACAAGTACCGAAGAGGAAGAGCTGCAGGACTAAACATGGTCTTAACAGAAACTGGTGCAGGAGAAGCGGTAGCGAAAGCACTCCCCTCATTAAAAGGAAAATTGAGCTCAAACGCCATCAGAGTTCCTGTCCCCAATGGTTCATTAGCTATCCTAAATTTAGACCTAAATAGCAAAACATCTTTAGAAGGTGTAAATACCATATTGAAAAAGTATGCGCTTGAAGGTGACTTGGTAGAACAAATACAGTATTCCTTGAGCAAGGAACTCGTATCATCAGATATTGTTGGCACTTCTGCGCCCGCTATATATGATAGCAAAGCTACCCTAGTCTCTGATGGAGGAAAAAATCTTGTATTATATATTTGGTATGATAATGAATACGGCTATTCACACCAAGTAATGCGATTGGCGAAGTATATCTCCAAAGTCCGCAGATATACCTATTATTAAAAAAATAGGGAGTACAAACATCTTAAGGCTACCGCTTTTACGTAGCTATTAGGCTACACAAGCTTTGTGTATTTTTTTTCTTTAATTAATATTAATAAATTACTTTAGTTATTTAAATCATTTTTTAACAGCAATGCAAATGAAAACCCCAAGATTACTCTGTCTTTTGATGGTCCTACTTACCGTTACGATTAATTATTCACAAGAAACTGAAACCGAGAATAAACTTTCTCTTGACGAAGGTCCTATAAGTAATCAATTCGACTATATTTCTAAACGGTCCGGAAACTATCGCGCTGATGGTGTGCGGTATGAGGTGGTTAAAGAAACCAACTTATACAAATTGAGAAAAAATGTTTTGGACACCCTAGCTGCGGTATCCAAAAAAACAGCTGAACTTAAAGCTACAATAGCTGAGCACGAGACTACCATCACATCGCTAAATAATAAATTAGAAGAAACAACAACAAGCTTAGCGGCTGTAAGCGAAGAAAAAGATAACATGTCCCTACTTGGTGCGCAAGTTTCGAAAGGTACCTACAACATTATTTTATGGGCTATTATTGGAGCCTTGTTTTTATTTTTAGGACTTTTCATATATAGATTCCGAAATAGCAATATTCTTACACAAGAAGCCAAACAGAACCTATCTGAATTGGAACTAGAATATGAAGACCATCGCAGAAGAGCATTAGAACGCGAGCAAAAAATTAGTAGACAATTACAAGACGAGCGAAACAAACAGAAGAAAACCACATAATAATAATAATAATAAACTCCCTTTCTGGGAGTTTTTTATCTCTTATGGTCACTATAAAACAAGCAACCAAATCAGAACTAAAGGATATAGTGCCCTTATTTACAGCGTATCGACTTTTTTATGGACAAGATCAAGAAGAAGCTGCTGCCCTAGCTTTTCTAAAAGAAAGACTCGAAAAAAAAGAGTCCATTATCTTCGTTGCGTACAAGAATTCTGTTCCTGTTGGTTTTACTCAATTATATCCTACCTTTTCTTCTGTGTCGTTAAAAGCCTCGTTAATACTAAACGACCTATATGTTAGCGAAGACCATCGTAATACAGGTATAGCAAAAGCACTTTTACAGAAAGCCAAAATATATTGTCGTGATAAAAATTTTAAAGGTCTGGCCTTGGAAACAGCTACAAACAACCCAGCCCAGTATTTATACGAAAAAGCAGGATGGAAAAAAGATGTACATGTTTTTCATTACTTTTGGGCAGCCAATTAAACATGGTATAGCATCACTATGAGAATCGACATTATTACCGTACTTCCGGAACTATTAAAAAGCCCGTTTGAAGCCTCAATTCTGAGCAGAGCGATAGCAAAAGGGCTTGTTGAAGTTCATTTTCACAATATTAGGGATTATACAGATAAAAGCTATAACCAAGTAGACGATTATCAATTTGGTGGAGGAGCAGGAATGGTATTGATGATTGAACCTATAGACAAGTGTATCTCCAAACTTAAATCAGAGCGAGAATACGACGAAATCATCTACATGACACCAGATGGGGAGACACTGAACCAGAGCGCTTCAAACGGGCTTTCCTTACTCAAAAATATCATGATACTTTGTGGGCATTACAAAGGAGTCGATCAAAGAGTTCGAGACGCGTTCATTACCAGAGAAATTTCCATTGGTGATTATGTGCTTTCCGGCGGCGAGTTAGGAGCAGCGGTATTATGCGATACAATTATTAGGTTATTACCTGGGGTGCTTAATGATGAAACCTCTGCCCTTACCGATAGTTTTCAAGACGGCATACTTGCACCACCAGTTTACACCAGACCTGCCGAATACAAAGGAATGAAAGTCCCCAACGTTCTCTTAAGCGGTAATTTTGGAAAAATAGAAACATGGAGAGAGGATAAGGCCATGGAACGCACGGAAAGATTGCGACCCGACCTCTTGGAATAGCGCCTATATTTGAGCAGAAAAGAAAAATAAGCATAAAATGCTTGCAGGTTCTAATTTTAGAATTATTTTTGCACACTGTTAAACCAACCTCTGACGATAATCGTGAATGTTGTTTTGATTTAATTCCAATATTAAAAAATAAGATGGAATCATTAATTAAGTTTGTTCAAGACGAATTTGTAACAAAAAAAGAATTTCCAAAATTCTCAGCAGGTGATACAATAACTGTATACTATGAAATTAAGGAAGGTGAAAAAACACGTACCCAGTTTTTTAAAGGGGTTGTGATACAAAGAAGAGGTTCAGGAGCAACAGAAACATTTACAATTCGTAAAATGTCTGGTACTGTTGGGGTAGAACGTATATTCCCGGTTAACCTACCAGCCTTGCAGAAGATAGAAATCAACAAGAAAGGTAAAGTGCGTAGAGCTCGTATTTACTACTTTAGAGAGTTGACAGGTAAAAAAGCTAGAATAAAGGAAGTAAGGTCTTAAAAAGGACTTTCGATAATACATAAAAGCATCAACTATCGAGTTGATGCTTTTTTTATGAACATTTGTTAATAACCCATGTTTATAACCTGTTTATTTTTCATAAAACAGAAATTGTCAATATTTGAGGATAATTTTGTACCTTACAGGTATTAAGAGGTGATGAAATATATAAATATGGATTGAATCTTAATGATATAGAGTTTACGTTCTTATATTGTTGTTACAGCGTTTGTGTAGTATATTGTTCTCAAAAACAACCACAAGAACGTATGTGTTTTAGCTAAAAAGGCTGTCGCTTTTTTACTATTATGGACATGATGGTATCTATTACTTTCTGTTAAGACAACAAAAAGAAATGTTAAGTAGTCGCATTGGTTGTCCAACCACGGATGAAAAGCATCTCAAACGTTGAATTAGTTAAGCGGATGCAATCAATGGTTGCCGTTTTAATACAAATTAAAACAAACAAAATCTGTAAACTACTTCTAAAAAGCCATATCAATGTACTTGTACGATGATATGGCTTTTGTTATTTTACTCCCTGTTTAATTGCTAGAACATTCCAGTAATTCCTGTTAAACAAGCCTAGATAATATTGTATCTTTGATGCGCTTGAATTAAAACCAATACCGATGTCCAAAATTTTTTATACCAAAACAGATGAGGCGCCAGCTTTAGCAACCGAATCTTTTTTACCAATAGTAAAGGCTTTTACCAAAACTTCTGGAATTGAAATAGAGACAAAAGACATTTCTTTAGCAGGAAGAATAGCCGCAATATTTCCCGAATATTTAGACGAAAGTCAGCAAATAAGTAATGATTTGGAAGAACTAGGCACTATGGCAAAAATGCCAGAAGCTAATATTATAAAACTTCCAAATATAAGCGCATCCGTGCCACAGTTAAAAGAAGCTATAGCAGAGCTACAGGCCAAGGGATATGCCATCCCTAGTTATCCTGATGAACCTACATCTGAAACTGATAAAAACATAAAGGCTAAATACGATAAAATAAAAGGAAGTGCGGTAAACCCTGTTTTAAGGGAAGGAAACTCAGATAGAAGAGCACCACGTGCCGTTAAAAACTACGCTAAAAAGAATCCACATAAAATGGGTGCTTGGAGTGCAGATTCAAAGACCCATGTAGCTACCATGCAGCATGGAGATTTTAAGGCAAATGAAAAATCGATAACCCTAGAAAGTGCAAAAGATGTAAGGATTACACTTAGCACTGAAAGTAACACTACGGTAATACTTAAGGAAAAGGTTGCATTGCTAGCAGGTGAAATTATAGACGCCACTGTAATGAGCAAAAAGGCCTTGTTGGAATTTCTAAAGCAGCAGGTAAGCGATGCAAAAGAAAAAGGAGTGCTTTTTTCCGTTCATATGAAAGCTACGATGATGAAAGTATCGGATCCAATCATTTTTGGTCATGTCGTAGCCACTTTTTTGCAACCCGTTTTTAATAAATATGAGAAGGAGTTCGACACGTTAGGCGTAAATCCTAATGACGGACTTGAAAATCTTTACCGTAAACTGGAAAAACTACCACCAAATGAAAAGGCTACAATAGAACAGGAAATAGCAGACGTTTTACATAATGGTCCAGCGCTCGCGATGGTAAATTCAGATAAAGGAATAACCAACCTTCACGTGCCTAGCGATGTAATTATTGATGCTTCCATGCCAGCCATGATACGTAATTCTGGTCAAATGTGGGATGCAGATGGCAAAGCTAAGGACACAAAAGCAGTAATTCCAGATAGCAGTTATGCAGGCATCTATTCGGCCACTATAGATTTTTGCAAAAAACATGGTGCGTTTGACCCTACTACAATGGGCACCGTACCGAATGTTGGTCTTATGGCTCAAAAAGCAGAAGAATATGGTTCTCATGATAAAACTTTTGAGATAAAGGAAGCCGGAATAGTTCGCATTCAAGATATCGCAACAGGCGAAACACTTATTGAACATAGCGTTGAAAAAGGGGATATCTGGCGCATGTGCCAGGTTAAGGATGCTCCCATTCAAGATTGGGTAAAACTTGCGGTTTCTAGGGCAAAAGCCACCCAAGACCCAACAATCTTTTGGTTGGATGCAACAAGGGCACACGATGCAGAAGTTATAAAAAAGGTGAATACCTATTTACCGCAATATGACACGACCGGATTAGATATACGTATCCTATCCCCTATTGCGGCTACACAATTTACCTTAGAACGTTTAAAGGAAGGAAAGGATACCATTTCCGTTTCAGGTAACGTATTACGCGATTATTTAACGGATTTATTCCCTATCCTAGAAGTAGGAACCAGTGCTAAAATGCTTTCTATCGTTCCACTAATGAATGGTGGTGGTCTATTTGAAACAGGTGCCGGGGGATCAGCTCCCAAACATGTAGAACAATTTTTAGAAGAAGGACACTTAAGGTGGGATTCATTAGGTGAATTTTTGGCTTTAGGTGTATCCCTTGAATTTTTTGGAGAAAAAACCAATAACACGAAAGCTAAGAATTTAGGAGAGGCACTAGATAGTGCAACAGAAAAGTTTTTGCTTAACGATAGGTCCCCTTCAAGAAAAGTAAATGAATTGGATACCCGTGGAAGCCACTTTTACCTGGCAATGTACTGGGCAGAAGCTTTGGCAGAACAAAATGAGGATACGGAATTAAAAGATACGTTCACAGCAGTAATTTCTAAAATACGGAGCAACGAAAAGCAAATATTAGAAGAATTGATAAGTGCGCAAGGGACTCCGCAAGACATTGGAGGGTATTACAAACCAAACGCCGACTTGGCAGCCAAGGCGATGCGACCAAGCGCTACCTTTAATACCATTTTGGATAGCATATAAAGGATTATATACATTGAGAATTAGAGACCTTCTTATTGAAGGTCTCTTCTATTTAAAGTAATTACTTACAGGTAATTTTGACTTCGCTATTTCTGGTTACTTTTGTAATAAAAATGCATGAAGGTTTGTATCCGATTTTTACTCCTGCTATTTGTACTTAATGCGGTCCAAGTAACAGCACAACAAAAATATACCCTTAGTGGTAGTATTATAGAAGAAAGTAGCAATGAAACACTCATTGGTGTCACCGTAGCCTTCCCGTCCTTGGGCACTGGTGTAGTGACCAATGAGTACGGTTTTTATTCCATAACGCTTCCTGAGGGTGAGTACAAGGTGCTGGTGAGCTATCTAGGCTTTGAAGAAATTGTCAGTTCCGTTACACTCAATTCCAACACAAAAATAGATTTTAAACTTAGCGAGGCAGCCGAGCAACTGGAAGAGGTCGTTGTGACTCAGGATGTGGAACGAATGGATATCAGAAAACCGCAAATGAGCGTGAATACCTTATCTGTTGAAACTATAAAAAAAATTCCTGTTATTCTGGGTGAGGCCGATATCATTAAATCGATATTACTTTTACCAGGAGTAACAAATGCCGGTGAAGGAGCATCTGGATTTAATGTTAGAGGGGGTTCCGTAGACCAAAATCTGATTTTATTGGATGAGGCAATCATATTCAACTCCTCCCACCTATTCGGATTCTTTTCTGTTTTCAATCCAGATGCAATCAAGGATATAAAACTATATAAAGGTGGTATTCCTGCTCGATATGGCGGCAGGGTATCTTCTGTTTTAGATATTTTTCAAAAAGAGGGAAACAGCAAAGAGTTAAAGGTGAACGGCGGGATAGGCGCGGTGGCAAGCAGAATTTTGGTTGAAGGGCCTATAAAAAAGGATAAAGCTGCATTTCTAATAGGGGGTCGAGCTTCCTATGCGCATTTGTTCCTTCCGTTATTCGATTTGGATAATACTGCCTATTTCTATGACTTAAACACAAAATTCAATTGGAAAATTAACGAAAATAATAATATTTTCCTTTCTGGATATTTTGGTAGGGATGTGTTCGGCATAAGCGAAAGCTTTGTAAACACATACGGTAATGCGGTTGGTAATTTTAGATGGAACCACCTTTTCTCCGACAAACTATTCTCCAATCTTTCCTTAATATATTCAGATTATTACTATGGTCTAAAGCTTGATTTTGTAGGGTTTAATTGGAATTCAGGTATTCGTAATTTCAATATAAAATATGACCTCAAACACTACCTTAACGATAAACTGCAGGTAAATTACGGCATCAACAACATTTATTACCAATTCAACCCTGGAAAGATAGAACCAAGTAATGATACTTCTGGAATCATAGAAGATCAATTGACACGAAAATATGCAAATGAGTTTGCCGCATATATTGATTTAGAACATCGGGTAACGGATAATCTAAGTTTGGGATACGGCTTGCGGTTCAGTAATTTCATAAGGCTAGGACAAGACGAGCTAAACGTATATGAGAATAACAACCCAGTTCGTTTTAATCCGTTGCTATCGCT
>CBDUKC010000158.1:0-7285 GCA_965367705.1 uncultured Maribacter sp.
TCTTTTTCTTGTCCAGCCCTAATTTCTTGGTAAAGGGTATATTGCTGAAAGCATAATACGCTAATCAGAAAGTAAACCACACGTTTAAAATTCATTTTTGCCAGTACCAGAACTAATGCGATAATAGTGCAAAAGGCAAAAATTAGTTGGATGCCATCAAAAGAAATTTGTTTAAAAATAAAATCTTCCTGTGCTGCTACCCAGACCACGATGGTATTCATATATGAAATCACTTCATTGTAAAACCAAGCCAAACGATCTGGTAATAGATTGATAAGGGATAGGATAACTACCAGAATACCTGTGCCAAGAATAATTCCAAGAGCTGGTACGATAAGTAAGTTTGAAACAAAGAACAGACCAGGGAATTGATGAAAATAGAACAAGCTAATAGGTAAAACGCCTAATTGTGCCGCAACACTAACGGAAAGCAATTGCCAAACATAACGGATTGGCTTGGCTTTTGGGTACCAGAATTTTTGCAGTAATGGATATATCCAAACAATGGAAAGTACCGCTGCGTAGCTCATTTGAAATCCAACTTGGAACAAGAGGTTTGGATTTATGAAGAGGAGGATAAAGAACATGGAAAGGGCCAGAATATTGAAGGTATTGCTAGGTCGATTCAAATACAATGCATAGGCTACAAAGCTAAACATGGTACAAGCGCGAACTAAGGAAGCCGATAAGCCAGCCAAAAAAGCAAAGCCCCAGAGCAGCAGAACCGTTAGAAGGAGGCGAATTTTTTTACCCAGTGGAAGAGGGTCCAATGGTCGTAATAAGAATTGCAATACCAGTAGTAGTATTCCGATATGTAGTCCCGAGAGGGCCAAAATATGAACGGCTCCTGCGTTTTTATAATTGTCATAGGTTTCTTTTGAGATATCATTGCGCTGTCCCAACAGTAGGGCTTGTATCACCCCAAGTTCCACCTTCCCAAAACCTTCTTTTTTTAATTGCTTAATGATATGGTTACGAGCCTTTGCAGCGATTCCGAATACGGTTTTGGATGGGTTTGTTTTTGGCGCATAAGTACTAGCCTCTAGCCTTAATTGATGAAATATCCCTAATTGTTTCAAATACACATTGTAGTTAAACTGATGTGGGTTTAAAGGCTTTTTTATTTCGGTTAGTTGGGATATGGTCAAGAGTTCATCATCAACTTGCAAAGGCTGTAAACTATCTTGAAAGTTTCTGGTTACTATAAGTCTACCGGTTGCATAGAGATTGTCGACACTTTGTATTTCAGCTATGTAGCGCTCTGAGAAATTTGTAGGTTTTAAGACCTCTCTAATTTGTAGCTGCCAAACGGGTTTTTGTGTTAAAAGTAAATTACTGTAGTGATGGGTATCCTGTTTAGGTTGTGCAGAAAGGAATATAAATATTCCTAAGGAAAGTGTAGTCAGGTAAGAAAAAATACCGAATCTAATTGATTTTGTATTTCGTTCATAGCGATATACAAAACCAAGTATTACAAAAAGGAAAACAGTAAGCCATAAAGCGTAGCTACTATTAAAAGGAAAATAATGCCCAATTAGAATACCAACGATTAGAAGCAGCGTAAGTTTTATCGGAACGAACGCGAGGAGTTTCATCTTACAATATTCTAGTGGCTTTTACAAAGGCGCTGTTCCAAAAACCTTCTCTGAGAGAGGAGACTGTTACCCCTCGGGATGTTGATGCGTGTATGAATTTTATTTCATCACCCTCAACATTAACCACCATTCCAACGTGATTGATTCGTTTCGCTCTTTTTTGAGTTTTAAAGAATAATAGGTCTCCTTTTTCAACATCCTTTATTCTTATTTTTTTACCCTCCTCCGCCATGTGGATAGAGGTTCTAGGAAGTTGTACATCATGTTCTCCGAAAGAAATATACAGCAGGCCAGAACAGTCCATTCCTTTTCTTGTTGTACCGCCAAATTTATAGCGTACACCTGAAAAGGTAAGTGCCGTATTGATTACCTCATCTGCTTTTGTGATATTCCCGTCCAGAGGTTCTGGTTGTGCTTCAATTTGCCTTGTTGGTTGCGTTACGCCCCTTCTTTCATTATCTGCCGCTGCCACAGAAATCTTACGTTCCTTTGATGATAGCGTCGTTTTTTTGCTGCTGCCGCAACTAGCGATAATCAATAGAAGGAGTAAATAGGATAGTTTTTGCATGTTTTCAAGTATCTTATTGCTTGAACCCTAAAATTATAGAATTATTCTATAGGATGCCACTTTGTATAGAAAGCATCTCTTGTTTGCCTAATTTAAATTGGTTTCTTACTGTTGTTATAGATTAATTTGGCAGCCTTATTGCTGGCCCCTGAACCTCCTAACTTCACAATCAACGCTTCGTAGTTGTTTAATTGCTCCGTTTTGAAAGGGTCCGTCAAGATAGCTTCCAGGGCAACTTTAAGGTTTTTTTGTGTAAAATCGTTCTGAATGAGTTCTTTTACCACTTCTTTCTTCATAATTAAATTGACCAAAGAAATATAGTCCAAGGTGATAATGCGTTTTGCAATTTGATAAGAGATCCAATTTGCTTTATAACAGACTACTTGCGGTACTTTAAATAATGCAGTTTCCAACGTTGCGGTACCACTAGTGACCAATGCTGCCGTTGTAATGGAAAGCAGGTCATAGGTCTTATTCTGTATTATTTTTACATTTTTGTGGGATAGGAAGGGTTTGTAGAATGCCAGGTCCAAGCTAGGTGCGCCTGCAATCACAAATTCATAATTGGGAAAATCTGAGGTCAAGGAAAGCATAACGGATAGCATCTTTTGGACCTCCTGTTTACGGCTTCCCGGAAGCAAGGCAATTATAGGTTTTTCGGCATCTATTTGATGGGTTTCCCTAAATAATTTTTCATTTAGTTCCATCCTATTGGAAATAGCATCGATGAGCGGATGCCCAACAAAATTTACCGGATAGTTGTGTTTTTGGTAAAATTCTTTTTCGAAGGGTAGGATGACATGCATGGCATCTACGTCTCGTTTGATTTTCTCTATTCGTCCCTCTCTTGAGGCCCACAATTGTGGAGATATGTAGTAATTGGTCTTGAAACCCTGTGTTTTTGCCCATTTGGCTATACGTAGGTTAAAGCCAGAATAGTCAATAAAAACAATGATATCAGGATTAAAGTTGGCAATGTCGGTTTTGCAAAAAGCAATATTCCTAAAGATGGCGTTAAGGTTCATGAGTACTTCCAAAAACCCCATAAAGGCCATGTCTTTATAGTGTTTTACTAGATTTCCTCCGGCCTGTTTCATTAAATCACCACCCCAACACCGTATATCTGCCCTCTCATCTACCAATTTTAAAGCTTTTATAAGATTGGATCCATGGAGGTCTCCTGAGGCTTCGCCAGCGATGATGTAGTACTTCATGCTAAAATACCTTGTAATAGAGAATTATAAAGGCAGTAAGCATGGTAGCGATTAATACTCCTTTTGCTCGTTCGTTCCTTTTTAACCTTAAAAAACCAAAGAAAGCTATTAAATTGAGTAATGCTCCTAGCGCCAAGAGACTACCGATGTGACCTTGGGCTACCGCCGCATGATAGGTTTCTACAATACTAAAGTCAGAAAACAATAGAATATATAGTAGCGTTCCAAGCGTATTGGCTATAATGCCTACTAAAAAACCAATAATTATTTCTTTCTTAGTGTTCATAGGTGATAATACAAAAGTTCAAAAATTATCATTTTTAATGATGTGGTATTTTTTTAATCCTAACTATAGCTCCCACGAATTCAGTTCCTGTACCACATGGTGTGCGGTTAGGTCAAATTGTGTGGGTACAATGGAAATGTAGCCGTTCGCTAACGCCCATTCATCCGTATCCTCTCCCTTGTCCAAGAGTTCAAATTTTCCTGTAAGCCAATAATAATCCTTTCCCATCGGGCTTGTGCGTTTATCAAATTTTTCCTTCCAGTTTGCACGAGCCTGTCTACAAATTTTAATGCCTTTTAAATTCTTTTTCTCAAGTTTAGGGATATTTACATTCAGTACTACTCCATTAGGAATCCCGTTGGATAAGGCTTGTGTTACAATGTCAGTTATAAAACTACTGGCATGTGAAAAATTGGCATCCCAATTGTAATCGCAAAGTGAAAATCCAATTGCTGGTATACCCTCTATGCCTGCCTCTATGGCAGCACTCATAGTGCCGGAATAAATAACGTTAATAGAAGAATTAGACCCATGGTTAATGCCACTGACGCAAATATCCGGTTTTCTATCCAATAGTTCTTGAAGCGCTAGTTTAACGCAGTCTGCTGGGGTTCCGCTGCAGCTATATTCTTCATTTGCAGTATCGTTGGAATCGGCATTCATTTTTTTAGAATACAGCGTACTATCCAAGGTTATGGCGTGCCCCATTCCAGATTGAGGGCTATCTGGCGCAACCACGACTACATCGCCCAAGGTCTTCATTAGCATCACTAAAGTGCGCAGCCCAGGAGCAGTAATGCCATCATCGTTGGTGACTAAGATCAAGGGTTTTTTCATTCGATATACTTTGTAAGGTAAAAATACGTTTTTATACAGAATCGGAGGAGGATACTGTTTAACAAAAAATTAAAGTCTTGTTGTTAAGTTGGCATGGTTTTTTCTTTATCTTAGGACATTATGGCTTAGAGAAAGAAGCATTTAAACCCCAAGGATTGTGAAAAAGAAAATTAAAAATAGTTTTATGAAAAGAAATTTAGTCTACATCTCTATAGTGTTGTTGGTTGCTGTGGCTTCCTGCAGTTTTACCAATAAGTCTTTTGAGAACGATGATAAGGACAAACTATTGCTAGACCTTATTACGTACGTGTTGGAAAAAGGACATTACGAACCAAAGGAGATTAACGATGATTTTTCTGTTAGTGTGTTCGAGGATTTTATTGATGTGATAGACCCTACAAAACGATATTTTCTTGCTTCGGATATTGCAGATTTTGAGCAGTATAAGTTCCAGATAGACGACCAGATAAAAAATACGGACATTACATTTTTTAATGTAGTCTATGCTAGATTAATTGAGCGAATGGAAGATGCTAAAGGAATTTATAAGGAAGTCCTTAAGGTTCCCTTTAATTATAATGAGGCTGAAAATATTAGTATTAAATACGACGAAGAATCATTTGCTTCCAGTAAAAAGGATTTGCAAGAACGATGGAGAAAGCAATTAAAATATGCTACGTTGGGCACCTACGATTCTAAGCTTACCCACGCGGAAGCCAAGGAGGAAGCCCAGGTATTCGATGACCATGACCACAGTGCGCACACACCAGAGGAAGCAGAGCAGGAGTCTAGAAAATCTACAGAAGCTACGTTAGACGAGTTCTTTGATTTTGTAGACGGTTTGGAACGGAAAGATTGGTTCGTTCAATATATCAACACAATCGTTGATGAATTTGATCCACATACCTTTTATTTTGCACCTGAGGAGAAAGAACGATTTGACATGGGTATGTCAGGTAAATTTGAAGGAATTGGAGCACGACTTCAAAAGAAGCCGGAAGGGGCAAAAATAGTTGAGGTTATTTCTGGAGGTCCGGTTTGGAGAGATGGAACTCTTGAAGTTGGTGATGAAATAATTAAAGTAGGACAGAACGGAGAAGAGCCTATTAATATTGTAGGTATGCGTTTAGACGATGCCATAAAATTAATAAAAGGGCCACAGGGTACCATTGTAGATCTTACGGTAAGAAAGGTAGATGGCTCATTGGATATAGTTTCGTTGACTAGAGATGTAGTGCTTTTAGAAGAGTCCTATGCAAAATCAGCAAGTATTATTAGAGGTGATCAGAAATTTGGAATCATCAACCTACCAAAATTTTATGTTGATTTTGAAGATTATAGTGAAAGGAATGCAGCTACTGATGTCGCTAAGGAAGTAGAGCGCCTTAGACAAGAAGGAGTAGAAGGTCTTATTATAGACTTGCGTGATAATGGTGGAGGTTCCTTAAAAACTGTAGTTGAAATGGCAGGCTTGTTCATCAAAGACGGACCAGTGGTCCAAGTGCGTTCTAGTGGTGAGAAGAAAGATGTTTATGATGATAAAGATGAAAGAGTACAATGGGACGGACCTTTGGTGATTTTAGTGAATGAACTTTCTGCATCAGCATCTGAAATATTGGCTGCTGCAATGCAAGATTACAAAAGAGGTATCGTTATCGGTAGCGAACAAACCTTTGGAAAAGGTACAGTACAAAATGTAATTCCGTTGGATAATATTGTTCGTAGTAACGAACATGGAGATTTAGGTGCAATTAAATTAACGACACAAAAATTTTACAGAATAAATGGTGGTTCTACCCAGTTGGAAGGTGTTAAAAGCGATATTGTTGTGCCAGACAAATACAGTTATATAGATCTTGGAGAAAAGGATCAGTCAAACCCATTGAAATGGGATAAAATCTCTCCTGCCGAATATACCTTATGGGATGGTAATATAGATTATGACAAAACCGTTGCAAGCAGCAATAAACGTATGGCGGATAACCCGCAAATTAAACTTATTGAGGAACATGCAAAATGGTTAAAAGCTGAACAGGATGAAACCGAAATCTCCCTTAACTATAAAACGTACAAGGAAGAACAAGAAAAGGACAAGGAGCAGTCTAGCTTCTTTAAGAAATTATCCGATTATGATTCCAAGTTAACATTTGAATCCTTGCAATATGAGCAGGAACTGTTTACGCAAGACTCCGTATTAAGGGAAAAGCGCAATCGCTGGCATAAAAATTTGGCCAAGGATATATATGTAGAGGAAGCAGTAAACGTTTTGGAAGATTTAAAAATGAGTAACCTTCAGAATATGAAATTGGCGAGTAGTGTGAAGAACTAACACTAAGGACTTGAAATAAAAAAACCACTCTTTTTAGAGTGGTTTTTTTGTTTTTACACCTTCAGTTTATCAGCATGAAGCTTCCGTAAAGTTGCCAATTTTGGATTTATAACTACTTGACAGTAACCATGTGAGGTATTGTTTTTGTAATAATCTTGATGGTCTTTTTCTGCTTCATAGAAGATGCCTGTTGGACTTATTTCTGTAACTACTGGGTCTTTGTAGTACACGTCTATTTCTTTTACCACAGTCTCAGCAACATTTTTTTGTTCCTCATTGTTGTAGTAAATAACCGAACGATATTGTGTACCTCTGTCTGCACCTTGCCTATTTAGGGTTGTAGGATCATGAGTAGTCATGAAAATTAATAGGATATCTGCAAATGAAATAACTTTCGGATCGTAGGTGATTTGAACCACCTCGGCATGTCCTGTTAAGCCAGAGCAAATTTCCCTA
>CBDUKC010000159.1:0-7283 GCA_965367705.1 uncultured Maribacter sp.
TTTCTACCATAAACCTGAGCGTAACTGTTATTTGATTGTAGGAAAACAAGCACTGAGATGATTGAAAATCGTATTATTTTTTTCATATTTTATTTGGTTTTCGAAGTATATGCAAGCAAAGGCGTGTAGTGTTTTTTTACTTTTTTAAGACACGTTCAATTTGTTCAATATCCCCATCAATAGATGTTGGAATTTCCAACCCTAAAATTTCACATAGTAAGGGATAGATATGAATGTTTTTTACCGAAGGCATTTCGTAGTCTTTTTTAAATGCTGGACCATTTGCATAAAATATGCCATGCATTTCTTTGTATTTGCTATCGTAGCCATGAATGCCTATGGTTGACACCTTATTTTTGATAAGTGAAGCTATACTTTTTTGATTCAAAAAATAATAACCAAAATCTGGTATTAACTGGATTGACCCCCAATTTTTATTTTTTGGGCTGTATTCAAAACCTGGAGTGTTGGTAGTTTCATAGACCTTAAAATTATCTTCTTTTTGTTTTAAATAGTCAAGTACTGTCTTCGTATCAGTATTTTTTTTCGGGTGAATATTTACGATGGATCCATTGTCTATGGTTAAAAATAGGTCGTCATTTTCTATGGATTCTATTGTTATGAGCTTGTCGGTGGACTGATTTATCATTCCGTGATCAGACACAATGATAATGTTTACGGGTAGTCCGGTCTCTGATACTCCTGTGAATAAATCGCCTAAGGTCTTATCTAATTCAGACAAGGCCTTTTGTAATTTCTCCTCATTATCGGTGCCGTAACGGTGTCCTGCCTGATCTAAATCACTAAAATATAGGGTCATCAATTGTGGTCTTTGTTTTTCCTCTAAGTTTAACCACTTTATTGCTTGCTTTACGCGTACCTCATTTTTTACGGAATTATCGAACGTATAATAATAGGTTGGTCTAATCCCTTGGATATTAGCTTCCGTTCCAACGAAAAAATAACTGGCAGTTACCATATCTGCGTTATTCGCGGCTACCCAAATAGGTAAACCTCCATAAAAGCTACCATCTGCTGCCATTCCTGGAGTCCTTTTGTTAAAGATGGTGTCCTTTTTGTAATCATAGAATACATTCCCTAAAATGCCATGTTTGTCTGGATATAGTCCGGTGGCGATGGTATAATGGTTTGGAAAGGTTTTAGTAGGAAATGAGGGGATTAAAGAGGCTGCTTTTACACCATTTTTAATGAATGAGCTCAAATTAGGAGGATTGTATTTTTCAACATAGTCCCAGCGAAAACCATCAAGTGAGATTAGGATTAAGTAGGGTTTGTTTACAGCAGTTTTTGAGTTCGTTGTCGTAGTAGAAGTAGCAATTATTCTTTTATTACACGCAACTAATGATAGGATTACCAGGGTAAAAGCCAAAAGGATAGGAAGTGCTTTCTGTTGTTTCATTTTATAGTTTTGCTGGTGGTAGCTATGCATTACGTTCTGGGTCCCTTTAGGAGACCTGTTTAGTTGAAGACTAATATTATTTGTTGCAGTTTATCAATAAATAATGTTGTCCAAAATCCTATCAAGATTTCGCTCCATCATACCATATGTTTGATCGGCAAAATAAATGTCGTCCATCTCCTTACGTAGGGCTATAAGTTCCATGTGGCTATAGTTGAAGTTTTGTACAGTTCTGTTTATTTTCTCTAGACGCACCTCTTCGTTGTCTAAGGAAAATTCTGCATAAATCTTGCTGAATGTGGTTGTATCCGTTTTTTGTTTTATAAGGTTTATTTCCTCTTCACCTTCCACACCATCTGCATTTGCACAAAGCAACAGGATGTAGGTGTGTAGTTCCTTTTTGTTCCAATTCGTTTTTTCAGTTTCCATAAGTATCTTATTTTTAGTTTTGTTATACTGGGTTTAGGTAAGCACAATAAAGGTATAATAAATGACAACGATAAGGAGCGTAATAAGTCCCAAGGCCAAATAGCGTAAGGATAGATTTACATATTTGAATTTTAGTGCCGTAATTTTAGAGATGATGAATATTTGTTGTCCTAATTGATCGAATAATTCTTCTTCCTTTAGACTTAGATCATAAAAGGTTTTTGAAAACTCCTTGATAGTTCCATATTTTGAAATCACATCGCCAAAAAAGAATACATTCTTATCGTAGTTTCCTTCGATGCGGGGCATAAAACAACGGATACTGAAGTATATAGATGTTGTCATACATAAAAACCAAGCGCCCAGCAGCACATACAATACTACTTGTGTGGATTCGGCAAGTAATACAGTTTGAATCTGCGGAAAGATAAAATTCAACAGAATACCATAAAATGAAAGAATTAAACCAGCCTTTACCTCAGAAGCTCTTATGAGGCCGAGGATATAATTGATGCTACCCCAATAATGATCCACCAATTCTTCCGCATGCCCTTTAGATTCTAACTGTTTAATAAGTTTTTCTTGTAAGCTTAGGATTTTCTCGTTTTCTGGTTTTTCCATGATTCTTTGTTATTTGGATTCGTTTAGACGGTATGGCTTTACTCTAAAACTAACTATTAGCAACGTACAAATTATTCAATAACATTATAAATTGTAATTTCATTTTCTTTGTTTTTCATAGCTACACTTCCTAAGTTCTCACACTTAAAAGCCTCTTTTACTTGCTCATAACAACTCTCACAAATTATAATTTGGTTTTCTTCTGCGGCATCTTGCAGTCTTGCAGCCGTATTCACCGTATCGCCAATAACGGTATAATCCAATCGCCTTAGTGTTGCCGAGCCAATATTGCCCGAAATCATTTCGCCGCTTTTGATTCCTATGGACACTTTTGGTTTAAAATTATCCTCGCCAGCTACCTTTGGGAAGTTATTTACTTGGTTGCGTATGGCCAAGGCCGCATCTATGGCACGATCTAGGTGGTATTCCCCCCTAAAAACCGACATAACGGCATCACCGATAAATTTATCAATAATACCATCCTGCTCCATAATCTCTTTTACCATGGCGTCAAAATAAGTATTCAACATCCCTACGACCAAATCGGGTGCGGTGGTTTCGCTTATTTTGGTAAAACCACAAACATCTACGAACATCACCGTGCCTTCTATGCTCTCGTTCGTCATAATCTTGGATTCGTATTCCTGACCGCCCATAAAATTAAGGACGTTCTCATCCACGTACATTTTTAAGATATTATTTTCTTTAATCGCCTTGAGCGTATTTCTGATTTCACTAGCATATTTCAAGGTCTTCTCCATGGTAATGGTCAAATCCTCAAAATTGATCGGCTTGGTAATAAAATCAAATGCCCCGCGGTTCATGGCCACCCTTATATTGTCCATATCGCCATAAGCGGAAACAATGACCGACTTGATCAGTGGTTTAGACTCATGAAGCCTGGAGAGCAGGGTAAGTCCGTCCATCTCTGGCATGTTGATATCACTAAGCACAATATCTACCCCTGGATTGGCGTCTAGCTTGTCTAAGGCATCCTGTCCGTTTATAGCAAACAAGAACTCGTACTCGTTCTGCCGAATCTGTTTTCTGAACTTTTGTTTGATGAGCATTTCTAAATCCGTCTCATCATCCACTACCATTATTTTTGCCATTATGTTAATTCTTTAAGTTTGTTCTTCAACTCGTTAAAATCTAAGGGTTTGGTTAGAAAATCGTCGGCTCCAAGCTGTTTGGAGGTATTCCTATTTTCTTCGTCCCCATAAGCGGTCACCATCATCACAACGGGTGGTGGTGCCACATAGTTCTCTTTAATATTCTTTAAAAGCTCTAGGCCGCTCATCCCCGGCATATTAATATCGGAAAGGATAAGCACCGCTTCTTGTTCCATACTTTCCATTTTTTCTAAGGCCTCTTCCCCAGAAAATGCGAACACAAAATCGAGCTCCTTTTTTCTAATTTCCTTTCTAAAGCGTTGCTGAAATAACACTTTTACATCTTGTTCGTCATCTACTACTAATATTTTCATACGATTCTATTTTTTTAATTATTATACTTTTTAAATTATTTAATATACTTCTGGAAGGGTAATCGTAAACGTGGTTCCCTCGCCTTGCTTTGTATCCAAGCGCAGCTCGCCCCCGTGCGTTTTTACGATATCGTAGCTGAGGGATAATCCTAGCCCTGTTCCTTCACCCGATGGTTTTGTGGTAAAAAAGGGTTGGAATATTTTATCCTTCACTCGGTCTGGAACCCCATTTCCGTTATCACGTATGGCAACTTCAACCGTATTACCGATTCTTTTGGTACTTACCCATACCGTAGGTTTATAATCGCTATCCCCTTTACCTTTCGCTTCTTTATTGCGTTCTATACAGGCATGAAAAGCATTGGTGATTAGGTTAAGTATGACCCTGCCTATGTCTTGTGGAACTATATTTATTTTTCCAATAGTTTCGTCCAGGTCTGTATTTAAGGTGGCATTAAACGATTTGTCCTTGGCACGCAGGCCGTGATAGGATAGCCTTAAATACTCATCGGCAATAGCATTTATGTTACTGGGCTCTTTTTCATGGTTCGTGGTTCTACTATGCTGTAACATTCCTTTTACAATGGCATCTGCACGCCTGCCATGGTGGTTTATTTTTTTCTGATTTTCTTTAATGTCTTTTGAAAGGGCTAAGACTTCCTCGTAATCCCCTTTTTTGATTTCCTCTTCCATTTCATCGATAAGCTCGGTGTTTACCTCAGAAAAATTATTGACAAAGTTCAGCGGATTTTGAATCTCGTGAGCGATACCAGCGGTGAGTTCCCCTAGGGATGCCATCTTCTCCGATTGAATCAATTGGGACTGGGTAGCCTTTAATTCATCCATCTTACTATTTAATTGCGCGGTCCTATGGCTTACCCGCTCTTCTAACAAACGGTTTTCTTTTTTCAGCCAGCGCGAACGGTAGCTAACAAAAGACCAAACAACGGCACCAAAAATAAATAAGAATAGGAGGTAGGCCCACCAGGTTTGCCACCAAGGGGGATTAATTGTAAAAGACAGCTCATCTGGAACCGACCATGTATTGGTAAACCCTCTAGCAGCTACTTTAAAGGTGTAGTTGCCCGGTTTTAGGTTGTAGTAATTTTTGGTCTTCGTTGTGGTAGCGGCATAGGTCCAATCTTCATCTTCCCCATCAAGAATAAACCTGTAGGTCAATTGGTCCCTATTAAACAAGTCCCCACTGGCATAACTAAAACTTAAACTGTTCTGGTCAAACGGGAGGACAAGGCCTTCCGCAAGACCGTAAGGATAGGTTATGGAGTCCCACTTCATTTTATAGTTGGTAGCGTATGATATTGTTTTATTATTTAAAGAATCAATACTGCTATTTTCCTTAAAACCAGGATCTTCATCCATAACATACATATTGGTAATAAAAACACTGCTTGCCGTCGTATCTGGTTTTGGTGCGGCATCTAGCACCAATAACCTGAGTTCATTAGAAGTATTTCCAACCCCGGTCCAAAACTGTCCATTGTTAAGAAATTTAGCGGATCCTTCGGGAAAGTCTGTACCCTTAAATCCGAAGCCTCCATTAAAGTTGTAAAAACCTTGGTTGCCAGTCTTGGCTAATGACTTTTCAATAGGGATAAGCCCATCTAGGCTGCCGCTGTACATGATATTTCCGCGCTCAATAAGGTCATAGGTTTCTGCAGGTACCAGACCATTTTCTTCTTTTATGTTGGTAAGGATGTTTTCTTCCAAATTTAGAATAGCGATACCGTTAGAGGTAGCTAACCACAATTCTCCTTCTTTTGAAGGTACCACTACGTTTGTTCCGTTATCACAAAGACCTTGTT
The DNA here is from genome assembly GCA_965367705.1 of uncultured Maribacter sp. Lineage (GTDB taxonomy): Bacteria > Bacteroidota > Bacteroidia > Flavobacteriales > Flavobacteriaceae > Maribacter. The sequence continues at coordinate 5,780 of CBDUKC010000159.1, forward strand.
GTTCATTTAGATAACTTAGGGTCTCTTCCTTTAAATTAATTTTAGCCAAACCCTTATTCGTGGGTAACCAAAGAATTTCTTCATTGTCATAATACATAGTTGCCTGAAGCTCATTCCTAAGAATTTCAGGATCGGCTTTTGAAATAATTTTCTTTAGGCTGTTGTTTTGTATATCATATATGAAAACCCCTTCCACGGCACCTAGCAGAAAAGTGTGATCATTTATGAATTCTACGTCCCATAATCTTAATCTCGAATTTTTGTTACTGGCATAAACCGTTAGTTTGTTTTTCTGCCGATCTAGAATAGAAAAGCCGGAAACCGCATCAATAAAGAAAATATCTTGCTTAATCTCCTCAATTTTAATCACCGTATTTTCAAACGTACTATGCAGGAGTTCATAACTTAAAGCCTTAATGGTATTGTTCTTAGGATTAATGATGTTAATCCCCCCAAGGGTACCCAACCAAAGATTTCCTCTAGAATCCTCTTCTATCTCCCAGACTTCGTCATTTATCAAACCTCTGGAGGTGTCAAAATATTCCGTTTTCAAGGTATACATATTGGTCATGACAATTCCTTTGTCCAACGTGCCAATCCAAATGGAGCCATCTTTTCTTTTTAAAATGCTACCCCTACCATTAAATCTTATTTTACTGTTGGTAACAATGCTTTTAAAACTGTTTCGGTCTTTGCTCAATATAAAGACCATATCATTACCCGCAATCCACATTTGTCCATTATCATCTTCTTGTAACCTAGTCCCTTCTATTTCATAGCCATTTTCTTTAGTTAGCGTTCTTGCCTTTTTTTGTTGAAGTGATATGCTTAATACTTCGTTTTTTTCAGTACCACAAATCCAAATTGAACCATATGCGTCCTCCGTTATATCTAAAGCAAAGTTTAATTTCAAGTTATCCGGCAAGAACTTTATAACTTGCCTTTCTTTGCTAATGATACCAATACCATCTACAAAACTTAACCAGATATTTTCATTGCTGTCTTCAAAAAGTGTTAGCGGTAACTGAGTGCCTTTAGTTACTAGTTCCTGTAAATTCTCAAATTTTGTATCTATAATATAAACTCCATCCCTCCATGATGAAAGATAAATAACTCCAGATTGATCAAAAAGAATATCAACTAAGCTTAATTCATCACCAGAAACATTTATAGTAAATTCTTCGTTGTTTTTAAAATCCAAAACATATAAACCATTTCGAAAAGTCGCCAACCAAAGTCTCCCTTGATCATCAAAAATCATATCATTAATGTTGGTATAATCATAGGAAAAACTATTTTCCCCATCATATAGAATTAGGGACTGGGATGTTGCAAACCAGGTGCTGCCATCCTTGTTCTCTATCATAGGTTTAATAAGATTTGATGTCAATCCTTCGTTGGTGGAAAGTTGGAGTAGGTTGGTATTTGTGCCGTCCATAATCCCTGGCGGTTTCATTTTGGTGATGGTCGGCTTTTTTATGGGTGCCGTTGTAATCGTAAACGG
>CBDUKC010000160.1:0-7151 GCA_965367705.1 uncultured Maribacter sp.
GTACTTTCTGTTCACACCATTGTATCTTTTGATTTTGCTACCTCTGTGATACCAGGTTGGCATACTACGATCTTTCCTCCCTACTTTGTTGCGGGTGCGATTTTCTCTGGTTTTGCTATGGTAAACACCTTGTTGATTATCATGAGGAAAGTGTGTCATTTGGAAGCGTATATTACAGTGCAGCATATAGAGCTTATGAACATTGTTATAATGCTTACAGGTTCTATTGTAGGTTGTGCCTACATCACAGAATTGTTTATGGCTTGGTATTCCGGAGTAGAGTACGAACAGTACGCGTTCTTGAATAGAGCAACTGGACCTTACTGGTGGGCATATTGGTCCATGATGACTTGTAATGTCTTTTCTCCTCAGTTCATGTGGTTTAAAAAATTACGAACAAGTATCATGTTCTCCTTCTTTATCTCTATCGTGGTAAACATAGGGATGTGGTTTGAACGTTTTGTTATTATTGTAACATCACTACATAGGGATTACTTGCCGTCTTCATGGACGATGTTTTCTCCTACATTTGTGGATATAGGAATATTTATAGGTACGATCGGATTCTTTTTCGTGTTGTTTTTGTTGTATGCAAGAACATTCCCTGTGATTGCTCAGGCAGAGGTTAAATCAATACTTAAAGCATCAGGAGAAAAGTATAAAACTCTTAGAGATGCTGGTAAGCCATTGTACCAAATTGCTTCTGATAATTCAGTTGTGAAGAATGTAATCACGGATGATGTAGTTATGGGTGAAGTTGTTCCTGCTACTGGTGATAAATTAGGGGTATCTGAATTACTTAGCAGCATTGGAACTTTCGATGCTACCAAAGATACGCCGGATGACCTTAAAAAAGTAAAAGGTATAGGTCCGCAGATGGAAGCAACGTTGAATCGAATAGGTATTTATACGTTTGCTCAGGTCGCTAGGATGACAGAGAAGGAATACAAGTTATTGGATTCTATTACAGGTTCCTTCCCGGGAAGAGCGCAACGCGATGATTGGGCAGGTCAGGCAACACTATTATTAAATAATAAGAAATAAATATGGCATCTAAAGTTATACATGCTTATTACGACGATGATGATGTATTGATGCTTGCCGTTAAAAAGGTGAAAGCAGCTAAACTTCATATAGACGAAGTATATTGTCCGTTCCCGGTACACGGCCTAGATAAGGCAATGGGCTTGGCACCAACACGACTTGCAATAACTGCTTTTCTTTATGGTTGTGTAGGCTTAGCGGTAGCTACTATTATGATGAATTATATCATGATAGAAGACTGGCCACAGGACATAGGTGGTAAGCCTAGTTTTAGTTACCTTGAGAATATGCCGGCCTTTGTTCCGATCATGTTTGAGTTAACGGTATTTTTTGCAGCGCATTTAATGGTAATTACATTTTATCTGAGAAGTAGATTGTGGCCATTTAAAAAAGCAGAAAACCCTGATGTGCGAACTACGGACGACCATTTTTTAATGGAAATTGAAATCCATGATAACGAGCAGGAGCTAAAAGATTTATTGGCGAATACCGGAGCTGTAGAAATAAATATATCAGAAAAAAACAGTCATTAAATATGAACAGTTTTAAGAAAATAGGAATTATAACATGCTTGATGTTTGCTTTTGTGGCATGTCAAGACGATAGTAAACCAAACTATCAATACATGCCTAACATGTATGAGCCAGTTGGTTATGAGACCTACGAGAAGGTAGATTTTTTACCTAATGGATCGCAGGCGATGATACCACCTGCAAATACAATAAACAGAGGTTGGTTACCTTATGCCATAGAAAACTCCATAGAGGGTAAAGAATTGGCTAGGTTAAATATAAGTCCATTGGATTCTCTTAATGTAGTAGCGAATTTAAGTAAGGGAAAAGAGATGTACGATGTGTATTGTGCAATTTGTCATGGCCCAAAAGGAAAGGGACAAGGTACCTTGGTGAAAAGAGAAAAGATTCTAGGTGTGCCCAGTTATGACGATGCCGCTAGAAATATTAATATTGGATCTACGTTTCACGTGATTCAGTATGGTCTCAATTCAATGGGTTCGTATGCTTCGCAAATGAACACAACGGAGATGTGGCAAGTTTCGGAGTATGTAATGCAATTGAAAGAAGATTTAAACAAATAAATAGGTAAGCAACACTATGTATACGTTTTCGAATAGACTTAAAATAGGTTCCATAATTCTGATGGCCGTAGGGCTTTTAGGAATTGTTGGTGGATTTGTCATGGCTCCTGCCACGGTAGAAGAAGCAAAGGCAATGGTTGCCATGCATGATGAAGGCCATTCAGAGGACGCATCCCATGCTACTGGAGCACATGAAGAAGCTCACGATGCTTCACATGATGAGCATTTGTTGCATCAACTTCAAAACAAACCATGGGCGGCATTATATGTGGCTGCTTTCTTTTTTATGATGATTTCTTTAGGGGTACTAGCTTTTTACGCGATTCAACGTGCCGCGCAGGCGGGTTGGTCTCCCCTATTGTTCAGGGTTATGGAAGGGATAACAGCATATTTGGTCCCTGGAGGGATTATAGTATTTGTTATTTTGCTGCTTTCAACACTGCACATGAACCATTTGTTCGTTTGGATGGATGCTGATGTTGTGGCACATGATGAAATAATACAAGCTAAATCTGGATACCTTAACCCAACTTTCTTCTTAATCAGAGCTGCTGTTTTTCTTGGGGGTTGGATTGCATACAGAGAGTATTCTAGAAAGTTATCCCTAAGACAAGATGAATCTGATGATGACTCGAGCTTCAAGTTGAACTTTAGAATTTCAGCTGGTTTCTTGGTTTTCTATTTGATTACAGAGTCTATTATGTCTTGGGATTGGATTATGAGCGTAGATCCACACTGGTTTAGTACCTTGTTTGGTTGGTACATTTTTGCAAGTATGTTTGTTTCTGGTATTACCGTTATAGCAATGGTTACGATATATTTAAAATCTAAAGGATATCTTACCGATGTAAATGACAGTCACATACATGATTTGGCGAAGTTCATGTTCGGTATTAGTATTTTTTGGACCTATCTATGGTTTTCACAATTCATGCTTATATGGTATTCGAACATTCCAGAAGAAGTAACCTATTACGTTACTAGGATAGAAGATTATAAACTACCGTTCTTTGGAATGGTTGCTATGAACTTTTTGTTTCCAGTCCTTTTATTGATGAATAGCGATTATAAGCGTGTAAATTGGTTCGTGGTAATGGCCGGAGTAGTGATACTCGCAGGACATTATATGGATATATTTAATGCCATCATGCCGGCTACGGTTGGAGACCAATGGTATATTGGTATCCCCGAAATCAGCTCGGTACTATTTTTTGCAGGTTTCTTTGTGTTTTGGGTATTTAGGGCATTAACGTCCGCACCATTGCAACCAAAAAGAAATCCTTTTATTGAAGAAAGTAAGCACTTTCACTATTAGTAAGTTTAAAGTATAATATCAAATCATACAATGACTACATTATTAATTTTAGTTGTTTTAGTACTCGTGGCAATTGCTGTTTGGCAAATGACAAAGATTTTTGAGCTGTCACAGCTTAAAACAGAAAGTAGTGAGATAGCTACGGATAAGGACAATAAATATAATGGCTATATGCTGTTCGCTTTTCTTGTGTTTATTTATGGAATCACTATTTTTAGTTTTGCGAAATACGCAAAATTTTTACTACCTGTAGCGGCATCCGAACACGGTGAGGAATACGACTATTTAATGTTGGTATCCTTTGTTATCATCTTTATCGTCCAAACTATTACCCAGGCCCTATTACACTACTTTGGTTATAAGTACAGAGGGGAAAAGGGGAAAAAGGCCTTGTTTTATGCAGATAATGATCGCTTGGAGTTTATATGGACTATCATTCCCGTAATTGTTTTAGCAGGTCTTATCCTTTGGGGTTTATATACCTGGACCAACATTATGGACATAAACGATGATGATGATCCCTTGATCATTGAGCTTTATGCCCAACAATTTAATTGGATGGCAAGGTATTCAGGAGACGATAATGTACTAGGTGGCGCTAATGTGAGGATGATTGATATTGATCGTGCGAATGTAATGGGACTTGATGAAGCGGATACTTATTCATCTGATGATATTATCGTTAAGGAATTACATTTACCAGTGGGTAGAAAGGTGAACTTCAAGATGCGTTCCCAAGATGTACTTCACTCTGCATACATGCCACACTTTAGGGCGCAAATGAACTGCGTTCCAGGCATGACCACAGAGTTTTCCTTTACACCTATATATACCACCGAGGAGATGCGTCAAAATCCGGATGTAGTTGAAAAGGTTAAAAGAACGAATAAAATTAGAGCAGAGAAATCTGCAACAGGAGATGAGGTTTTAGACCCATGGGAGTTTGATTATATTTTACTCTGTAATAAGATTTGTGGTAAGTCACATTACAATATGCAGATGAAAATCATAGTTGAAACGGAGGAGGAGTACAATGCGTGGTTGGCAACCCAACAAACATTTCAGGAGACAATGGCTTCTGTCGCGCAATAGAAATAGGCTATAAAAAGGAAGTTAAATAAAAATTAATTCGATTATGTCAGCAGTAACAGCACATGTAGATAATCACGCGCACGATGAGCATGAACATCACCATCACAAGGAAACTTTTGTAACAAAATACATATTTAGTCAAGATCATAAAATGATTGCTAAACAGTACCTCATTCTAGGGGTACTTGTTATGGGTTTTATTGGTATTGCAATGTCCTTATTAATGAGGATGCAATTGGCATGGCCCGGAGAAGCCTTTTTGGTATTCGATACATTTCTTGGTAAATGGGCTCCTGATGGAATTATGGATGCCGATGTGTATTTGGCATTGGTTACTATGCATGGTACTATTATGGTGTTTTTTGTGCTTACCGCTGGTTTGAGCGGTACCTTTAGTAATCTATTGATTCCCTTGCAGATAGGTGCTCGTGATATGGCATCTGGGTTTCTGAACATGGTGTCTTTTTGGTTGTTTTTCGTAGCGACTATTATTATGGTTTCCTCTTTATTCATAGAGGCCGGTCCGGCTGCTGCGGGTTGGACAATATACCCACCGCTTAGTGCCCTGCCAATGGCACAACCAGGCTCTGGTTTAGGAATGACCTTATGGTTATCCTCTATGGCCATATTCATTGCGTCTTCCTTATTAGGTTCTTTAAATTATATCGTTACCGTTATAAACCTTAGAACAAAAGGGATGTCTATGACAAGGTTACCATTAACTATTTGGGCATTCTTCGTAACAGCTATTATTGGGGTGGTTTCTTTCCCAGTTTTACTTTCTGCTGCTTTAATGTTAATAATGGATAGGAGTTTTGGAACTTCCTTCTTCCTTTCAGATATTTTTATTCAAGGAGAGGTGCTGCATTATCAAGGGGGTTCACCAGTGTTGTATGAACACTTGTTTTGGTTCTTAGGTCACCCCGAGGTGTATATTGTATTGTTGCCAGCCTTAGGTATTACTTCTGAAGTAATGTCTACGAACGCTAGAAAGCCAATCTTTGGATACCGTGCCATGGTAGCTTCTATATTGGCTATTGCCTTTTTGTCTACCATTGTTTGGGGTCACCATATGTTCATTTCAGGTATGAATCCGTTTTTAGGTTCTGTATTTACGTTTACTACTTTGTTGATAGCAATTCCATCGGCTGTAAAGGCGTTTAACTATATTACAACGCTGTGGAAGGGTAACCTGCAATTAAACCCTGCAATGTTATTTTCTATCGGCTTAGTGTCAACCTTTATAACTGGAGGTCTTACAGGAATTATCTTGGGAGATAGTACATTAGATATTAATGTTCATGACACCTATTTTGTAGTAGCTCACTTCCACTTGGTTATGGGTATATCTGCTTTGTATGGTCTTTTTGCTGGAGTATACCATTGGTTCCCTATAATGTTTGAAGGAAGGATGTTGAATAAGAACTTGGGCTATGTGCATTTTTGGATAACTGCAATTTGTGCTTATGGTGTTTTCTTTCCAATGCACTTTGTGGGCATGGCGGGTGTACCGAGAAGATATTATCAAAACACGGCATTTCCGATGTTCGATGAACTTACCGACGTTCAAATTTTAATGACAGTTTTTGCTTTAATTGCTGGTGCTGCGCAATTGGTTTTTCTTTTCAATTTTATATACAGCATGTTTTATGGGAAAAAAGGTTCTCAAAATCCTTGGCAATCGAATACCTTGGAATGGACTGCATCCCAGAAACACATACATGGAAATTGGCCAGGTGCTATTCCTGAAGTGCATCGTTGGGCATACGACTATAGTAAAGTAGATGCTGATGGAGAATATATTATTCCAGGTCAGGATTTTGTTCCACAAAACATACCTTTACAACAAGACGAGGAAGAATTGAATCATTAATTACAGAATGTAATTGATTAAAAATGCCCAACTATACAAGTTGGGCATTTTTTTTGCGAAGAATTAAGTACAAGAGTAATTGTATTTTTTGTAATACCTTTAAATCATAAATTTATACTACAGTATAACACTAATGATATGAATAGAATAGTTGTAATAGTATTTGTTCTTTGTTTTGGTCTACAGACCTTCGGTCAAAGAAAACCCAAAATTAAAGGCAATAGGAATGTAGTTGAAGTTTCTGAAGAATTACCGCCATTTAGTGCAATAGTATTAAGTGATGACGTAGAAGTCATGATTCAAAAAGCTTCGGTAGAGGGATTCGCATTAGAGGCTGACGATAACTTAGTTGATGTGCTTAAGTTCGAGGTAACTGATGGTACTTTATATATCAGTTCATTTTATAATATTACATCAAAAAAGAAGCTTAATATCACTATTCTTTATACCGCATTGGACGCTTTGACCATCAGCAACGGATTGATAACAATGAAGGACGTTATTACTTCTGATTATTTAGATGTTAAGGCTTCTGGTGCTTCTAGAATGATATTGAACGCATCTGCGGATGTTATTAATATACATATGGAGGAGAATAGTTCAGGTGATTTTAACGTCGCTAGTGATTCATTAAATCTTAGCTTTAAGGATAGGATAGATGCTAAGGTCTATGCTACAGGAAAAAATAATACCTTGTTTATGTATAAAAATGCTTCGGTTAAGATGGAAGG
>CBDUKC010000161.1:0-7113 GCA_965367705.1 uncultured Maribacter sp.
TGAATTTATAAAAATCAATGATTAAATTTTTTAGAAAAATCCGCCAAAGATTACTTACAGAAAACAAGTTCAGTAAATACCTGCTTTATGCGATTGGTGAAATTGTACTCGTGGTTATTGGGATATTAATCGCGGTGCAAATCAATACGTGGAATGAGGAGCAGAAGGAACGCAAAATCGAGAAACAATATTTAAAGTCATTATTGGAAGATTTTAAGAAAGACAAAGAATCTTTGATTTTCCAAATAGATGTTTATAAATGGCAAATTCAATATGGGAATGATATTAAAACCTTATTGATCAATAGTGAACATCCATCTGATTTAGCAGGCTTTATGCGTCAATGCGTAGTTCTTGGTAATCCTATTCTTTTCCATCCTGAAAACCCAACGTATGATGATTTAAAATCTTCTGGTAATCTCAAAGTTTTGAAAAATACAGAATTAAAGAATTGGATGAGTTCCTATCATGCCTTTGTAAATAGCGCAAATTCCTTATTTTATGAATCCGACAGGAAAATCAAAACCGATTACAATGATCATCTTTTTAGATATATTGAACATGAATACAAGGCTTATTGGTGGCAGAAACAACTTAATCAGCAATATGATACTGAAAATTGGGATATTGGAGAATTTGATTCAGATATAAAAGGTTTGCTATCTGACCCAATGACAGCACCAAAAATCAACCGAATTATTGGTATTGATGGGGAGATAAAAATTTGGTATGAAAACATTCTAAACCAAAGTTTAGACCCATTGATTGAACTCCTAGAACATGAAATAAAACTCAAATGATTCCCTTCTTTAGAAAAATCCGTAAAAAAATGGCAGATGATAATAGGCCTCTAAAGTATTTGAGCTATGCTATTGGGGAGATTATACTTGTAGTGATTGGGATATTGATTGCATTGAGTATCAATAATTGGAATGAGGTACAAAAAAATAAGGCTATCGAACAGCAATTATTGACGTCGTTGTTACTAGAGCTTGAAACCAACCTCGATATCCTTGCTAAGACGATTGAAACCAATACTCAAATTATTGCAGGCTCCTTAAATATCGGAAAATTCACTGGGCCAACATTACCCCTACTAAGTGAAAAAGAATTGTCTCAAAATATGGTGGGTGCCTTTAAACATGAGTCTAGGTACGTACCCAACCAAGGAACTTAAAATGAAATAAATAATTCTGGCAAATTATCACTCATTTCTAATCCATTCTTGAGAAAGGCAATTTCTGAATTGCAATCACAATTGAAACGTGTTGAAAGTCAAGAAAATTATGTTGTTGAAAGAAGAGATAATACCCATCAATTTTTTATCACTAATGGAAATTTCAGAAGACACTTGGATATTATTGATGATGCTCTCATTGCTGTTGAACCAAGTAGGTTTCCAAACAATGACTTCAGGTTTCTACAAAAGCAAGAATTTGAAAGCAATCTTTACTTATTCATTGTGAGTTCCAGAAACCTCACTAGAACATTTTATATACCGTTAAGAGAGCAAACTAAGCTTTTAATTGAACAGATAAGGCAAAATATAGACTAAGGCTAGACCCTATGTAAAAACATAGCGCAAATGGGTTATAACGATTGACTGAAGCAAAAACTAGCTAGATATACCTTTTATAACTACCCATCTTCTACTCCACAATCGGTTCACAAATCTAACCACCACTATTTCGGTGGCTGTGTCTAACGTGTCGGCTCCGAAATCATTATCATTGAGCTACGCATGGAAGCATCTGGCATGGATGATATGTTCATTTAAAAATGACCCAAGTGAAAAACGGATATCGGTTAGCGAAGCACTTCACCAAAAACGAAAATGAATTGATAAACACTTTACTACGGAAGAATTTGAACGTGTAAATTACTTATATTTATATACAGCATAAAACTTTAAACCGATGAAAACTTCGAGACTATTACTATTTGGCTATTTAATTTTTACGTCCCTGCTTGGGTTTGCACAACCAGGGGAAGCCGTTGAAAATTGGAAAGGGAAGACCGTGCTTTTAATTGGGGCGCATCCAGACGATGACCATCAGTCCCATGGCACATTAGCTATGCTGAACAAAAATGGTAATGATATTTATATCGTAACCATGAGTACTGGGAATGTGGGGACGAAGGATCCAAAACTGGGAAAAGACGACCTTGCCAAAATCAGACGTATCGAACAACTCGATGCAATGAAACAGATTGGTTTGTCTGAAGATCGCTACATTAATTTGGGGTATGATGATGGTAGACTTGAATTTGCAAATAAGGAAGAAGCTATTGGTAAATTGGTGTATTATATAAGAAAGCTAAAACCCGATGTATTGATGGCTTTTGATCCCGGGTATAATTATCAAGTTTGGCACAAAAGTGATCATCGCGCAGCAGCCTATTTAGCTGCTGATGCCGTGCGGGCAGCAGAATGGCCTTTGATGTATCAAGGACATATCATACAGGACAAACTAGAGGCGCACGTTATTCCTGAATTCCTTTTCTATGGAGGTAATGTGTCGGACAAAAACACCACCGTAGATATTACTGATTTTGTAGAACAACGTGTGAACGCAGGCTCCAAATATGTAAGTCAATGGACATCGGGATGGAATAATTATCTAGGACATGCTATTGAAAATTATCCTGCTGCAGAAAAGGAAAAATTGTTTACCAACATCAGAAAGCGCATTAAAGTGATCGATGGAAAATCGGTTGAACGATTTAGATACCACCAAGGCGCACCAGACTCCATGGGTCATGCACCGCGTGATTAAACCGGCTACTACCTAATCGCAACGGGTTACCAAAGCGCAAGAAATACATGTACCCTAACCACAGCTGCGCGCAAACTCCTTAATTGGATTGCTTCGCGATACACCCGAATGCGAAAGTCTGAAATCCACAATTTTCTTGACTAGGGTAACCTCATTGAAATTCTTACCATAAAATCAAATTCAATAATTTACATATTAAAAATCATGAGTTAAATATTTATGTACCTTAACAAGGAAACCGCCAACCTATACTATACATGATTAAGTTCTTTAGAGAAATTCGCAACATATAATTTACCAATTAAATACATACAAAATTTATTGGTTACGGACCTACATATGAACACCTTACCATATATAATTGAAACAAGAACTTAAAACATCAAATGTTAAACTTAGCTACCTTATTAGAAAATAGTGCTCATAAATATGCCAGTAAAGCTGCATTTACGTTTATGGATACTAGTCTCAGTTTTGCGCAAATTAATGGAGCCGCCAATCAGGTTGCGAATGCATTGGTTGACGTAGGAATCCAACCAGGAGACAAAGTCGCAATGAGTTGTTTTAACCTCCCCTATTTTCCTATTATTTACAACGGGATATTAAAAGCTGGAGCTATCGTCGTTCCTTTAAGTGTTTTACTGAAATCGGACGAGATCCAGTATCATTTAGAAAACAGCGATGCAAAAGCGTACTTCTGTTTTGTAGGGACCGAAGAGTTACCCATGGGGAAAATGGGTCATGAAGGGTTTCAAAGCGCAAAGGACTGTAGCCATTTTATCATGATAATGCCCAAAGGAGATATGCCTTCTCCGATAAAAGGAACAAGCACCTTTGGAAATTTTGTGGATGGGAAGTCGTCAAGTTTCGATACCATAGAGACCAAATCATCCGATACCGCTGTTATTATTTATACTTCCGGTACTACGGGAAGGCCAAAAGGCGCTGAGTTGACCCATTCCAACCTGGTGCTAAATGCTGTACTAAGTGCCGATCTGTTTGACAGTAGGTCTGAAGACATCCATCTCATTGTGCTACCCTTATTTCACATTTTTGCCATGACGGTACTGATGAATTCTGCACTGTATAGAGGTGCATCATCCATATTACTACCGCGTTTTGATGCGGAAACAGTTTTAAATTCACTGCACAAGCACAAGGTTACCGTTTTCGCCGGAGTACCTACCATGTACTGGGGACTCAATAATTACTTAGACACTACTGATTTTGATATCTCAAGCATACAAGCGAATTTGAAAAGTTGCCTTTCCGGAGGAGCTTCCCTACCTGTTCCTGTACTTGAGAAGTTCGAAAAACGCTTTAACATTACCATTCTTGAGGGGTACGGTATGTCTGAAGGTTCGCCTGTCGTAACCTTTAATCAAAGGGACATAGGGCGAAAAATAGGTTCCGTAGGCACACCCGCCTGGGGTATAAAGGTAAAATTGGTCAATGAAGACGGTGAAACCGTTCCCGATGGTGAGAAAGGAGAATTAGTGTACAAAGGGCATAATGTTACCAAAGGGTATTATAAAAACCCTGAAGCGACGGCAAAAGCCATTGTAAATGGCTGGTTACATTCAGGTGATATTGCCGTTAAAGATGAAGATGGCTTTTATTTTATAGTAGACCGGACAAAGGACATGATTATACGTGGGGGGCTCAACGTGTATCCACGAGAAGTAGAAGAAGTACTCATGAAGCATACGGCAGTCTCAATGGCAGCAGTAATTGGGGTTCCTGACCCCGAAAAAGGCGAAGAAATAAAGGCTTTTATCGTCCTCAAAGATGGCGAGAACGTTTCAGAGGAAGCATTGATAGAATACACAAAAGCACATATTGCAGCCTATAAATATCCTAGAATAATAGAAATAAGCCAAACGCTACCGATGAGTGCTACCGGTAAAATATTGAAAAAAGAGCTTAGAAAACTATAATTGTGACCAAGTAACCAATGATCAAATTTTTTAGACAAATAAGACAGCAACTACTGACTGAAAATAAGTTAGGCAAATACCTGCTCTATGCCATTGGAGAAATAATTTTAGTGGTCATTGGAATTCTGATTGCCTTACAGCTTAACATGTGGTCCGATGATCGAAAAGCTCAGGTTCAATTTGAAGGTTTTACCAAGCAATTGAACCTAGATGTAGATACTGCTATTAAAAACGCCGAAAATACGGCTAATTACTCACTAGAGCAGTCCACAAGGGCCCAGAATATCATAGACTACCTCCTTGACCCAAAAAGCGCCATTGATTTTGAATCGTATAAAGAAGCAATGGACATGGTTGGAAGGTATGGCATCATCGTAACCAATGTTGGAAATCTTGGTAAGTTGCTCTCTGGGGATTTAGATGACATTTACCGCAACCCAACATTAGTACTCAAGGTACAAGAGCTGCAGACCAAATTATTGGTAAAAGAAGAAGTAACCGACAGGTTTACGCAAAAACTGGAAATATACCAAGGTCAGTTTCTCGAATTTTCAAATCGTATGTATTTAGCGAATTATGGGAAACAAAGTGATGAGGCTTGGATATATGATGTTGACATGCTTAGAGAAACACCTGAATTTATGGAGACCATCAAAAACCTTCAATTTTACTATCGCGTCTATTCCAATTTTGGTAATGCTATTGCACAGGATCTAAAAGAATTTAAAGAACATCTAGATTCCCTGAAATGAACCAATGCCTAATTTCTTTCAGGACCGAGGGTATAGAAAATGTCTGGCAGCTATTTTTAGTAGGACAAAGCGTAGCTATGGGCCAGATGGGGCGAAGATACCAGCCTGCCGCGTTGGAATTTTTAATAAACACGGATGATTAAATTTTTTAGGCGCATCCGCCAACAATTGCTTACTGAAAATAAGTTCAGCAAATACGTATTGTATGCCATTGGTGAAATAATTCTTGTGGTTGTCGGAATTTTGATGGCTTTATCGATTAATAATTGGAATTCAAATCAAAAGAACCTCGTTGCAGAAAAGGATTATATCGTATCAAGAATAGACCTTGAATTAACCAACATGACCGTCAAATAAACACAGGCGTATCACGTCTAGTATAGTATAGTTAAGGTAACTGTCGAAACACTCAAAATTCAATACAGCATAAAGGACACCATAACAATTCCTATTGCCGCTACTGGTACAATGATGAGCATGTAGCAAAATGAGATGATACTGGCCTTAAAGAAGGAGCCCAACCATGAACTCCTATAAAAATTTCGCAAGGCAAGCATTAGGTAAACAATAAAAGAGAAGAAAATTAGCACTTCTATCCCAATGGGAATCTCCCATATTTTATTTACCAAAAGCATCACACAGAATGTTGTGAACATAAAGGTGAAGAAATAAAAACTAAAAACTAAATGGTGGGCAAAGGTGGCCGGTTTCCAATAAAATATTTTAAGAAATACAGCAAAAAGCGGTAACAGAAGAAACATTGCAATAGGAATGGTATCGTATAAAACCTGAAGAATACCGCCACCTTGTTGTTCATAAAACTTCAGCATTTGGGTATAGAACTTGCGGGTAAAGGCATTGGCATCTTCCTTCATTCCCATAGCCTTATATTTTTGATCTAGCGGGGCCCCTATAGTAATAAGGGAGTCCAACAACTTACGTTCAAAACCAAATGATATGTTTGACACCCCAGAATCTGAAGTCATTACCGAATCTAATTCTACGAGCTCTTCGTCAGACAGGCCTATAATTTTTTGATTTTTTTTAAAGGCCTGTCTGGCCTCTTCAATATCCAATGAATCGGCATTTACTGCTACAGAATCTAAACGTATTTCTTGCTCAAAACCCTTTTTAATGGCTTCTGAAACCTCATTATCCGCTTTGCGAACGCTAAAGGAAAAGATGAAAAAAAAGACAACCGAGATAAAGAGGTAAAATTGGGCAGGATGTAAGTATTTCAGGCGTTTCCCATCTACAAACCGGCGGGCTAATACGCCAGGTTTTAACATAAGCGTTCCAAAACTCCTAAAGAATCTCGCGTCTATGGAAAAGTAGTTTTCTATGGTATTACTAAACAAGACACCAACTGTGAGGTTGTCCGTAGCTTCCATACCGCAGTGAGGGCAGTAGTCAAAAGCTGAATCAAATGTTTGTTCGCAGTTTTTACATTGTTCGGTGGTTGGCATATAAAAGGCTTTTTCTAAAATTACAAAATAGATGGGCTCCTACGCAATACTACGTACAAAATACTAATGTACGACATGGAAGATAAGTCTAGAAGCGATATAATATTTCCCTATCTTGGTAAGCAAACCACCAACCACTACTTCTAATGATAGCATTTTTCAGACATATTAGAAAACAATT
>CBDUKC010000162.1:0-7085 GCA_965367705.1 uncultured Maribacter sp.
TGAGCGAGTGGAACGAAGAATTATTGAAAAAAGTGGTTACCAACTGGTAACAAATAATATAAACATGAAACAGAGAGACTACACTAAATGCCCGCTCACAGCAGCTTTAAAGAAGGTTGGAGGGAAATGGAAGCCTATTATCCTTCTAAACCTCAGAACAGGGTCGAGGCGATTTGGTCAATTGGACTACCTGATTCCAGACATTTCCCGCAAGGTGCTCACTTCACATTTATCGGAAATGACAGAAGATGGATTGATTATACGAACCGCCTATGCTGAAACTCCACCGCGAGTAGAGTATAGCCTGACTGATAAGGGAAGAGAACTCGTACCTATTTTTAAATCTTTAGGGGACTGGGGTAGATACTTGGTTAATTAGTCAGAATTACGCACAACAATTGGCTAAGAGTACCTGAGTACTCTTATATCTTTTTTAGTATGACTAATGCAAGTAATGTTTTAATCGTTTAAATAGTAACGGCTAAAACCTTAATGCTTACTAACTATATAAAAATTAGTATCTACTTCAAAACTTGCATTCGCCTTCACATCACTATGTGTTTTCCATTCCCTACTAGGCTCCAGCCATATAGCTTCGGAATCAACAAACACACGAATAGGCATGGTGAAATCCTCCACCACATTCGTGTACCGGTATTGTAAACCATTAGCTTCCATGTTGTATTCAAAGCTTGGTATCATAGTGGTGCGCAAGTACTGGTCAAATACCGTTTGGAGTTCCAGTCCCGTATGCTCCATGATGTAGTTTTCTATTTGCTGGGTGGTGACGGTCTGGTGGTAGAAATCGCTATTCAACCCGCGTAACACTTGCCGCCATTTTTCATCGTCGTTCACCAGCTGCCGAATAGTATGCAATAAATTAGATCCCTTGTAATACATGTCTCCAGAACCTTCAGAATTTACATTGTAGTCACCAATAATGGGTCTATCATTTCGAATGTTTTGCCGTAGTCCTTGCACATAGGCTTCGGCAGCTTCTGTACCATAATGGTAATCTAGGAACAGATTTTCGGAGTAGGAGGTAAAGCCCTCGTGTACCCACATATCCGCAATATCTTTATACGTAATATTATTGGCGAACCACTCATGACCGGATTCGTGTATCAACAAAAAATCGAACTTCAGTCCCCATCCTGTACCGGACAAATCTTTACCTAAATAGCCTTTTTTCCATTGGTTGCCATAGGTAATGGAGCTCTGGTGTTCCATGCCTAGATAGGGTACTTGTACCAATTTAAAACTATCCTCATAAAAGGGGTAGGGGCCAAACCAATGTTCAAAAGCGGCCATCATTTTTGGGGCGTCCTTAAAATGTTCTTTTGCCTTTTCTAAATCGTCACGTAATACCCAGTAATCCATATCTAGAGGGCCTTTTTCACCGTCAAAGGTTTCTCCAAAATGCACGTAGTCCGCAATGTTGACGTTTACGCCGTAGTTGTTAATAGGGTTGGAAACGAACCAATGGGAGGTGTTGGTTTTTTTATCCAATTTTCGTAGTCTACCGTTGGCTACATTGGTAAGGCCTTTAGGTACTTTCACGCTGATGAGCATACTATCCACTTCGTCATACATGTGGTCTTTGTTGGGCCACCAAACACTAGCGCCTAAGCCTTGGCATGAGGTGGCCACAAAGTGTTTCCCATTATCATCTTTCTTCCAAGAGAAACCACCGTCCCAAGGCGCACGAACAGCCTCTTTTGGGTGACCGGAATAATGCACTATGATTTCATTGAAGTCGCCTTTTTTCTGTGCCTTTTTTAGTGTCACAAAGTGAGCGTTTCCATTGGAATCTACAGTTAAGGTTTTACCGTCCTGCGTCACTTTTTCTATTTTCAAAGGGGGTTGAAGGTCTACCTGTAGTACTTGGTTTTCGGTCAGTACTTTATAGCGAATGGTATTCTTACCGGCGATGTATTTTTCATCGGGTTTCACTTCTATATCCAAATGATAGTAATTTAAATCCCACCAAGCACGCTCTGGGGTAATAGAGCCTCGTAAGGTGTCTTGTTCTGTAAACTCTTTTTTCTCTACTTGCAGTTGGGCATGTATGGCACCACTCGTACAAAAAACAAATAAAAAAAATAATATTCTTGAGATATTCATGTAACCTGGAATTTTAGTTAGCCTATTGGTTGGCACTTTTTCTACAGATAATCCTTGGCTTAAAAAAACTATCTAAAAATTCCGTTTGGGAATACAACAGGACTTTCAAATCCGTCTTTACCTACGGAAGAAACGCCGAAAAAATAATTATCTATCACAATTCCTTTTAAGGTAAACTCTGTGACATCAGATACAAAACGACTATGGTCCCAGGTTGGGGAGGTGGTATCTCTCCAATAAATTTTATAGCCTACAGCGCCGTCTACCTTACTCCATTTGAATTTGGCCGAAGGTTCTACAATGCCACCAATTTGCACTTCTTTAGGCGCAGGTGGTGCCCAAGCTAAAGAGGCCATATTTATTGCATTTACCGCGGTCAGTTTAGCTGCATAGTCAAAGTTCACATGTTCCAACACATCACCATAGGCAATACCATCTTCCACCCGAATATCTTGATGCTGTTGCGTGTAATTTTCATGTGCCTCCATGATTCTGATACCTGCAAAACCAGCATCGTTAAAGGGTCTGTGA
Organism: uncultured Maribacter sp.; assembly: GCA_965367705.1. Taxonomy (GTDB): domain Bacteria; phylum Bacteroidota; class Bacteroidia; order Flavobacteriales; family Flavobacteriaceae; genus Maribacter. Next base: position 2,656 of record CBDUKC010000162.1, read on the forward strand.
TGCCCACCACGTCCAAAACGATCTAAACGGTAAATGAGCATAGGGTTCATCTCTGGCATATAGGTTTTAGTGGTTTTATGCACATAGCGTGCCAATTGTCTGGAAATACCATCAACCTCGCCGCCGTAAAAACGTCTGGCGTTTCGTTCCTTTTCAGTTTCCGTTGGAGGCACGGGTTCGGAAAAAATTCTAAAATCCGTACTGCTGGTAATCCCATCTACACCGGTGATATTCCCAATCATATCATTATTGAAAATCCCAATAATTTCCCATCCTTGTTCTTTAACATACGCTGCAACACCTCCACCGCCAAAAAGCCCTTGTTCCTCACCGGAAAGCCCCATGTAGATGATACTGTTCTCAAACGTGTATTTAGAAAGTACGCGTGCCGCCTCTATAGCGCCCGCCATACCACTCGCATTGTCATTTGCTCCTGGGGATTCGTCCGTAAAATTAGTTGGGTCGCTTACACGAGAATCAATATCACCACTCATGATGATAAATCGATTAGGGTATTTCGTGCCGCGTTGGATGGCCAAAACATTTACGATGTTCACGTCTTTTACTATTCGTGCATTTGCACCTTTCTTTACCAAATCTTTCTGGTATCGCACATCTAAACATCCGTTACACGCAGCGGATGTTTTGTCAAATTCGGATTTTATCCATCGTCGTGCGGCACCAATGCCACGGGTTTGTGATACGGTATCGCTTAAGGTATGCCGGGTTCCAAAATTCGCGAGTGTGGTAATATCCTTTTCAATGCGTTCAGAAGAAACAGCTTCTATAATGTCATAGATGCGTTGGTCTGTTTGTGCAGAAATTTGAAAGAAGCAAAGTATTAAACCTAATAATAGTGTCTTTTTCATGTTGATTTTTTTGATGTTACAATGTATAAAAAATTAATCGTTTTTGTGGCCGGATAACTGCCATAATCCAAGCAAGGGACCTAGGGCTAAAAATAGGAAGCAGTAGAAGGGAGGTATCACTTCGGTTACTCGTGCGAGTAATTGAATACTGCCTATACTAATCCCAAAGCCAATACAATTGACCAAAGTTAAAGCGGTTCCTTTTACTTCGGCAGGTACGGCCGAAGCTACCAGATTGGAAAATTGTGGGGAGTCTGCCGTTACGGCCATGCCCCAAAGACACCATCCACCTAAAAACAAGAATACGTTAGACTGAAATAAAAGGGGAGAGGCTAGACAGCAAATACCGGATAATAACAAGGCTATGAAGGCTATTTTTTTACTGCCATACCTTTGGGATAGCAATCCGCCTAGGGCACAGGAGATGGCGCCCAAGGTAATCACAATACCTGTCCATAAGGGAACCGACACCTGCTGACCGGATAGCTGATTAAAACTTTGTATGGCAAAAGGGGTAAAGGCCCAAAACGCATAGAGTTCCCACATATGTCCAAAATAGCCAAACGCGGCCCGTCTAAAATTGGAAATTTTAAACAAAAGAAACCCAGCGGATACCTGTAGCTGGGAGCTTTTTTTTCTAAAAGGTCCGTTTGGTACGAACAAAAATAGTAGGAGTCCTCCAAGAGCGGTAAGCACGGATGTACTGGCAATAATCAATATTGGGTTTTTTCCGAAATCCGTTCCGTTGAGTAGAAAGGGAAAAGCGGTTCCTAAAACTAAGGCTCCAACTAGAAATCCCAGTGCCTTTCCCAATCCTTTTTCGTAATAGTCTGCCGCAATTTTCATTCCTACGGGATAAATTCCTGCTAGAAAAAATCCAGTACCGAAGCGTGCGAATAACAAGCTCCATTTTGTAATGGTATCCGAAAGCAAATAGAGGTTGCATAAGGCGGCCAGGAACGCGCATATTAGGAATACTTTGGAAGGGGAGAAGCGGTCGGCCAACATGAACAGTGCAAAAACCAAGGTTCCTGTAATAAAACCGAATTGCACGGATGAGAGCACATAACCCACGAGTTCCGTACCTAGTCCTGTTTTGGAAATGAGATCGTCAATGATCGTGTTTCCCGCGAACCAAGGGGATGTGCAAGCGAATTGCGAAAGGATGATTACCGGAAGTATGTAGAATTTTTGCTTCAATGCTGCTATTATCGAACAAAGGTAACCTTGGAAATTTTTCCGTTTTCGACCTGGTAAATGGCGACCGCACTAAATTTAGATTCATTTGCGGTTACTTCTTCCCTATCGATGACCGTATTTCCAATTACGATTCTATTGCTGATGTCAGCATGCAAATCGGGGGTCGATTCAAACAAACCTGTATATCCTTCTCGCATAGCGGCCAAGCCATCTGTAATAAGGATATTCGGAAAATTATAGAGTTTGACCTCACTAGTGTAGGTGGTTAAGAATCCTTCAATGTCCCTAGCATTGTAGGCATCTAGTTGTTTTTGCACGATGACTTCCGGATCTTCATCTACCTTTTTATCCCTAATAAAGCGCATACTTTTTATGAGTCCGTCTACCTCATACACGGCAACTTGTAGATTTTGTTTGTCATTCATAGTAACTACTTCATGATCTATGACCGTGCCCCCAATAACAATTCTGTTTGCTACTTTTACTTCTATGTTAGGGGTTCTATCGTAAAACATTTTGTAACCTTCTTTCATTTGTTGCCTGCCCGTAGTAATCGTATCCGAGGGATAATTGGTAACCAGAACATCATTGGTGTAACAATTAACAAAAGCATCCAAATCTCTGGTATTGAAGCTTTCTACTTGTTTTTGAACAATTTTATCGGGACTAGGTAGTGCGACCAAGGCAAGTTTTTTACCATCAGGACTTACCGCCATGCGCGACATGTTATAGAGTTCTAAGGGCTCAAATTGATGAAATACATGCCAAATTCCTGTGGAATCTGCCGGTACTTGTACGATTGCTTTTTCTGTCGTGGCTAGTATCGTATGTTCCGATAACCAAGCGATATCATCCCTACCGTTCCAGATTTTATTAATTGTGTTTGTAACTTCAGAAATAGGGTTAAGTGATTTGATATCGAAGGTTTTTTCTGCTTTGCTGATATAACTTACCAAATCCGTATTTGGAATTTTATGTAAAGATCTCCCCACGTTCCTGGCAACGGTGCGATTTGTCCCCTCTTTTAAATCGGCTACTACCAAATCCATCCGGTTCTCTATAAGAACGCTGCACACGATGATGTGGTCATTGTGCCACACATGATAACCGACCTTTAAATCTTTAATTAGTTCTTTGGGCATGCCAGTTCCTAAATCATACTGATAGAGTCGTTGCAAGCCATTCGTGTCTAATCTGATAGCAGATACCGCTTCTTTACCAGGGATTTTTAAGGGAGAGTATTCACTTCCTTGGGTGGTATTGGAAACCCATGTTGTCGTACCCTTACGTATATTGTACAAGGCAATATCCGTTTGATTGTTTCTGGTGGAGGAAAATAGAATGTTGTTGTTGTCAAAGAATGATGGTTGATTGTCGTAGCCTTCATTATTGGAAATATTCAATGGTGTATCTACTCTCTTTAGAATTTTCTGGGGTGTTTCTAAACTTTTTAAAACATTTTCTGGAGTATCCGAACCAATTCCCTGCTCATTTGGTAGTATGTCAATCAGATATACTTCGGTACTTTGCTGTGCTAAAAGCAAGACTGGAGACAAACTTGCAATCAACATTGCTCGAAAACATCTTTTCATATAAATGGTTCTTGATTTAAGGTATCTGTAAATTAGCGTTTTTCTGCAAAGCGGGCTAGAATATCCCTAACGTTCTTGGTATTGTCTACAAAGTATTTTGCCTGCGTTTTTTGCCGACCTACTTTTACAGTAATGGAATCATCAGGTAGTTCTTGAAACATGAACTCATCCGTCCAGTCATCTCCAATAGCGAATACAAAATCATAGTCTTGCTCTGCATACACCCGCATAGCAGCCCTGCCCTTGTTCACATTACTGCTCTTTATTTCCATGACTTTATTTCCGTTAAGGACACTTAAATCGTCGTTAGCAATAAGGCTGGTTAATACGGTATTGAGTTCTACAGCGCGTTTCTGACCAAAATCCGGGTCGGTATTGCGATAATGCCAGGCCAGAGAATAGTTTTTTTCTTCAATAAAACTGCCTGGGGTACGGTCTACAAATGATTCCAGTACTGGTAATATTTTAGCCATCCAATCTTTCTTCACGTTCTCCAACATATGGAAATCTTCTCCATCTTGCGAAAGCCATACCCCATGCTCCACAATCATGTTATACTTTTTGGGTAGGAACCATTTCGTAAAGGTTTCCTTGTCGCGTCCGCTAATGAGGTACATGTCGGTATTGGGTTGTGCGGAAATATCATCTAGAAGTTTGTATAGTGCCTCATCCGGACTCGCTTTTTGCGGATCGTTATGAAAACCCGCTAGGGTACCGTCATAGTCCAAGAACACCAATCGCTTTTTCGCATCGATATAGCTACTCATTA
>CBDUKC010000163.1:0-7023 GCA_965367705.1 uncultured Maribacter sp.
TCCTGCAGCAATTCACTACTTATTTGCACTTTTTGTTTTCTGCTGGAGAGATTTACCTTAATTTCTTCCTGCATTTCATAGACCACAAAATTGATGGAATGATCTCCCTTGTGAAGGGTTAAAGTGTCCTTTAATTCATGAATCCCTTCTTCTTTTAGGTCATCTATATTTAGCTTGATGGTTAGTTTTCTAGCATAGGTTTCCATGACTTCCTGCAACAAAATAAAACCATTGAACTGCATTCTTGGATCTCCTTTTTTGCCGGTATCCCTATTGACCCAGCCTTCGCGGATGAATATTTTTGCATACACGAAGGAATTAATCATCAGGAAGTGTCTGAACTTCAAATATTCTTCTCCAAATATTCTAAATTCAAAAGAATCTGTATAATCTTCCATGGTAAAGGCGGCCCAGCCCTTTCCGTTTTTAGAGATACGGTGTTGTACATCTGTAATCACCCCTGCTACGGTAAGTTCACGATTGAGGTAACTATCCATATCGTTCAAATGGGAAATACCCGCGTTACAAAAGGCAGTTATTTCGGTTTTGAAGTCATCCAATGGATGTCCAGAAATATAGATGCCTACCACCTCTTTTTCTCTTCGTAGCTTTTCCATGGTACCCCATTCCTCGCAAGGCGGCACTACGGGTTCTGGAATTTGTGCTTCGCTAATCCCTCCAAACATATCCATCTGTGAGGAGTTTTTGTTCTCTTGATATTTTGCGGCGGACTTAATTACTTTTTCTAAAAAGGTGACACTATCGCCTTCTGTATGGAAATACTGGGCACGATGTGTTGTTCCAAAAGAATCGAAACCACCTGCAACCGCTAAATTTTCAAAGGCTTTCTTATTTGCGGAACGTAAATCGATTCGCTTCGCTAAATCAAACACGGAATGAAAAGGCCCATCTTTTTTGCGATGTTCTACTATGGTTTCTACTGCACCTCTTCCCACGCCTTTTACTGCACCCATTCCAAAACGTACCGCACCTTCTTGGTTTACGGCGAATTTGTAGTAGGATTCATTAACATCTGGCCCCAGTACATCTAAGCCCATGCGCTTACATTCTTCCATGAAGAAGGTCACTTGCTTAATGTCGTTCATATTATTACTCAATACAGCCGCCATATATTCGGCAGGGTAGTGGGCTTTTAAATATGCTGTTTGGTAGGCAATGTAGGCATAGCAGGTAGAGTGACTTTTATTAAATGCATACGCTGCAAAGGCTTCCCAGTCCTTCCATATTTTTTCCAAAATTTCCGTTGGATGCCCGTTTGCTGCACCACCTTCTAAGAATTGAGGTTTCATTTTTTGCAGGACGGCAAATATCTTCTTACCCATGGCTTTTCGAAGTACATCCGCATCACCTTTAGAGAAACCTGCAAGTTTTTGAGAAAGGAGCATTACTTGCTCTTGGTATACGGTAATACCATAAGTTTCTTTTAAATACTCTTCCATTTCTGGAAGATCATAAGCAATTTCCTCACTCCCGTTCTTACGCGCTACGAAACTTGGAATATATTCCATCGGTCCCGGCCGGTACAAGGCGTTCATGGCTATAAGGTCATCAAAAACGGAAGGCTTTAAGTCCTTCATGTGTTTTTGCATTCCTGGCGATTCGTATTGGAACACGCCTACCGTTTCTCCTTTTTGGAACAATTCATACGTTTTTTCATCGTCCAAAGGAAAATCATCGGGCACTAAATCGATATTATGTTTGGCCTTAACAATTTTTACCGTGTCCTTAATAAGGGTGAGTGTTTTTAACCCCAAGAAATCCATCTTTAACAGGCCGGCACTTTCCACTACGGAGTTGTCGAACTGCGTTACATATAAATCTGAATCCTTGGCTGTAGCAACAGGTACAAAATCCGTGATGTCACTGGGTGTAATGATTACCCCACAGGCATGAATACCCGTATTACGAACAGAACCTTCCAAGGTACGCGCCATTTTTAAGGTTTGACCTTCTAAATCATCCCCGTCATGAATATTTAAAAGTTCATATATTTTCTCTAAATCCTCTGCACGAAATTTCTTTTTTAAGTCGGCATCCGACTGACCAAAGATTTTGCCCAATTTGGACATGGTCGGTATCAGTTTGGCAATTCTATCGGCATCTCCTAAAGGCAAATCCAAAACTCGTGCTGTGTCTCTTATGGAGGATTTTGCTGCCATGGTGCCGTAGGTGATGATTTGTGCTACTTGGTTGGCGCCGTATTTATTGATCACATAGTCCATCACGCGACCACGACCCTCATCGTCAAAGTCAATATCAATATCGGGCATGGATACCCTATCCGGGTTTAAGAAACGCTCAAAAAGCAGGTCGTACTTCAGCGGGTCTATGTTCGTAATCGTCAAACAATAGGCAACTACGGAACCCGCTGCTGAGCCCCGACCCGGACCAACGGAAACATCCATATTTCTAGCCTCACGGATAAAATCTTCGGTGATCAAAAAATAACCGGGATAGCCAGAGTTTTTTATCGTATCCAGTTCAAAATCTATACGTTCCCTAATTTCTTCGGTGATTTCGGGATAGCGTTTTTTGGCACCTTCGTAGGTAATATGTCTTAAATAAGCATTTTCTCCGCGGTTTCCGCCGTCCAAGGCATCTTCAGGGTCTTTAAAATCCTCTGGAATATCAAATTTGGGCAAGAGAACATCCCTGGCCAACTCAAAAGGTTCAATCTTGTCAACGATTTCCTGAACGTTCAAAATGGCATCCGGAATATCCTTAAAGAGTTCCTTCATCTCATCTTGAGATTTGAAATAATACTCTTGATTGGGTAAGCCATAGCGATAACCACGGCCTCTGCCAATTGGTGTAGCCTGTTTTTCACCATCTTTTACACAGAGTAAAATATCGTGTGCATCGGCATCTTCCTTGGCGCAATAGTAGGTATTGTTAGAGGCTACGACTTTTACCTCATGCTTTTTTGAAAATTCAAGTAAGACTTGATTTACACGGTCCTCATCTTCTTGACCGTGGCGCATCATTTCTACATATAGGTCGTCGCCAAATTCTGCTTTCCACCATAATAATGCTTCTTCAGCCTGGTTTTCGCCAACGTTTAATACTTTCCCAGGAACTTCTCCATATAGGTTTCCGGTAAGCACAATGATATCTTCTTTATACCGCTGAATTACTTTTTTATCTATTCTTGGAACATAATAGAAACCATCTGTATAGGCAATGGAAGACATTTTTGCCAAATTATGGTAGCCTTTTTTGTTCTTTGCTAAGAGTACTATTTGATAGCCATAGTCTTTTACATTTTTATTGGTATGGTCCTCGCAAACAAAAAACTCACAACCTAAAATGGGCGTAATTTCTTTAGCTGTAGCTTCGTCTCCGTTTTCTAAAGCTTCTTTGTTTTTCTCTCGTACTGCTTTGTTGTGACTCCCCACTTCTTTTACAAAGTGAAAGGCACCCATCATATTGGCATGATCTGTTAGTGCTACCGCGGGCATATGATTGGCAGCGGCTACTTTTACCAAGGATTTTATATTGATGGTAGATTGTAGTACTGAGAATTGGGAATGATTGTGAAGATGAACAAAAGTTGCATCTTCCAAGGTTTTTATATTTTCCTTTATTTCTTCTTGGCTAACACCGCCCGTGTCCTTATCCCAAAGCGCATCGGCAATCTTTTTAGAAGCTTTTTTTAGATTGATGTGCTTTAGGCCGATGAGCTGTATCTCTTGTGGATTGGCCTCCGAGAAATTTTTGAAGTAATCTGGCTGTACATCCAATTGTTCTGTGGTGTACTGTCGTAAACGTACCAATTCTAGAAAGCAGCGGGTAGTTGCTTCCACATCCGCCGTTGCATTATGCGCTTCACCAAAAGGTTTTCCAAATAAATGTTGATGTAGCTCCGTTAACGTAGGTAATTTGAATTTTCCACCACGTCCTCCTGGAATTTGACATAACTGTGCGGTATGTTCAGTACACGTGTCCAATACAGGCAAGTCATGTAAAGGATTTTCAACCTCTAAGCGGTGGAATTCCGCACCCATGATATTAAGGTCAAAGCTCACATTCTGGCCCACAATGAATTTGGTCTTGGCCATGGCTGCATTGAACTTTTCTAAAACCTCACTTAAAGGGATGCCTTGTTGTTCTGCCAGTTCCGTAGAAATACCATGTATTTGCTCCGCATCATAGGGAATATTAAATCCATCTGGGCGCACAAGATAATCTTCGTGTTCTATCACCCTTCCCATATCGTCATGCAGCTGCCATGCAATCTGAATACAACGCGGCCAGTTGTCGGTATCGGTATAAGGTGCGTTCCAACGTTTTGGAAGGCCAGTGGTTTCGGTATCGAAGATGAGGTACATAGGTATAATGTCTTTGCGAATCTGGTTTTTCGGATAAAGAAATCCGTCTGAAACAAGCCAATTGACTGCTTCAGTTTAGGATGTATAAAAGTAGTTAAAAGGGTACTATTGAAAAAAGGTAGTTGCTAAGAGTTATCAACGAAAAAAGCCGAACATATTCTGTTCGGCTTTTTTAAATCTATGATTTTGCTCTATCTAAATAGTGCTACTAAAATAAAAGAATGTATTATTCTTCAAAAGTGGAGCTGCTAATACTGTTAGCGCCTGTGCCATTATAATCATTTGTAATTTCTAGAAGTGCTTCCAAAAACTGATTGTCGCAGTTGACTGCAAAAGTGGCTTGTCTTTGAAATTCATCTCTGAAAGTATAATCTCCATCCTGAAATCCTTTAAGAATAAGTGTATTATCCCCAAAAAGGGTTTTTAAGTTCGTATTCCTAATATTCTTTGGATTTTTGGTTTTGTCTTTTTGGAACAATAGCTCAAAATTACTTGTCATAAATGCATAGTGCTCAGGACCACCTTCCCATTTCGAGTCTGATACCGGCTTATAAATAAAGCCGTTCTCCGTTCTGTAGTGCTTTTTGAAAATGGTTATATCTCCATCGGCTACGACTTCTAAAAGGTATCTTTTAGGAAGCATATCAGTCTTTTTGGTAGACAGCATATTTGAATATTTTACCTGCCTAAATTCCTTACCGCTTTCTAACGTATAACTCATAATATCTTTGACTTTAAAGTCTTCTATATCGCCTTTCTTTATCTTTTTGCCCGCGCTATATTTCTTAAATGTTTTTTCTGATATGGTACTAAGTTCTTGTTGATGCCTGTTAGGGTTACAATGGTCTATGTAAATGAAGGTTTCTTTTTCCTTTCCGTTTTTTAGGGTTATGGTACCTTTTTCGTAATTGGAACAACGGTTTGTTTCAGGAGTGGATGCCATGGTTTGGCCTATGACAGCGAGTCCTAAGAATAGGATTAATTTGCTTTTAAAATTCATGGTTTATTTGATTTAAGGTTTTAGTACAACGTAAGAATCTGGCTTGTAGTATGGTAACAATCAAAACGGTATTGCGTAAAATGAGTACCTTTCCTAGGTTAAACCTTTTGCGCTATGACCAGGATTTTGTTTGCCATTCTTTTGTTGACTTGTAGTTTATATAGCCACACAAATGTCCATGCTCAAGGATTGGCCAATAATTCACCAAATTTTATTATCATTTTTGCCGATGATTTGGGTTATGGTGATTTGGGTGTCTATGGGCATCCATCTATTAAAACGCCTAATTTGGACCGCATGGCCAACGAAGGTCAGAAATGGACGAACTTCTATGCGGCAGCCAGTGTATGCACGCCCAGTCGCGCTGGTTTGCTTACGGGAAGACTGCCAGTGCGTAGTGGTATGGCCAGCAGTAAAAACCGAGTGCTTTTTCCAGATTCTAAAAATGGATTGCCAGCTACGGAAATTACCTTGGCCGAGCAACTTAAGGAGGTGGGTTACGCAACGGCTGCCATAGGTAAATGGCATTTAGGGCATAAGGAAGAATTTTTACCAACCAATCATGGTTTTGACAGCTATTTTGGTATTCCCTATTCAAATGATATGGATTATGAAACTCAAAAGGGATATCAAAACTATTGGGCGCAACCCAATGATTCTGTAAAGACCGAACATTTTAATGTGCCATTACTCCGCGGAACTAAGATTGTAGAGCGACCTGCAAACCAGAATAATATTACCAAACGCTATTCCGAAGAAGCGGTGAGTTTCATTAATAAGCAGGGTAAAAAGCCGTTCTTTTTGTATGTAGCCCATAATTTACCTCATATCCCTCTGTTTGCGTCTAAAGATTTTTTAGGTAAAAGTAAACGTGGATTGTATGGTGATGTGGTAGAGGAAATTGACGACGGTGTTGGTAAGATAATCGACGCCCTAAAAGATAATGGTCTTGCGGAAAATACCATAGTCGTGTTTACCTCTGACAATGGTCCGTGGTTGCCTTTTAAGAATAATGGAGGTTCTGCCGGACTTTTAAGGGCCGGAAAGGGAACCACTTGGGAAGGAGGTATGCGCGTACCAACCATATTTTGGGCCCCAAGCAAAATAATACCAAGCGTTGTTTCTGATTTGGGTTCAACGATGGATTTATTCACCACATTTAGTAGCATGGCAAACAAGAAAATTCCCAAGGATCGTGCTATAGATGGTGTTGATTTGACGGAAGCCCTTTTAAAAGGCGTTCCCAGTCCTAGAAAAAGTGTGTTATTTTATAGAGGGATTGAGTTATTTGCGGCAAGGCTAGGAGATTATAAGGCGCATTTTATAACCCAAGGTGCTTATGGAGAATTTGGGGGTCGGGTTGATTATGATAATCCATTGTTGTTCAACGTTGCTTTTGATGCCAGCGAACGTTTTAATATCGCTGATTCCCATCAAGAGGTTTTAAAGGATATTAATGAAATGGTATCCAAACACAGGTCAAAGCTGGTGATTGGAAAGGACCAGTTGGTGGAGCGTGATTAGTGGAATAATTCAGTTCTAAATTTACGAATATTAAATAGTGATGTATTGAATTGAAAGTTATATATTTGCAGCCCTTTTAGAGGGAAAAATAAACTTAGAATTAATAATCAAGGGTCGGGCACCCTACAAATTAATGTGATATGCCAGTAA
>CBDUKC010000164.1:0-7013 GCA_965367705.1 uncultured Maribacter sp.
AAAATAACAGCACTATTTCCGAATGATCTTATCAATACTACCTGCCAAATACATGTGGTCACTAGCCGAGTTTTTACGCAATACATTGGTCATTAAAACCACTATATATTTACAATTATCTGGGTGTTCTACAATAGCAACGGAGTTCATAAAATTAGTAACGTTACCCATATATTTTCCACAGGCTTCCCCCTTGCTTCTGTCGCATTTGTACAAGGATCCCGATTTAAAGTATACTGCGGCTTCCTTTAACGCAGGTGCCTGTGCATAGCGTATTCTGCGGTCTGTCATATACATTAACCGTTTCATTTCTAAGCTAGATTGCTCGTCTACCACCTTGCCCTGCTCTAATTGTACTAAAAATTTCATCATGCCCTGTGGAGACCCTATGCTTCCGCCTTTATCGCCCACAAAGGTATTGGCGCCCCTGGTAAAAAAACTGCCCAGTCGCCATTCATCAGCGGTAATACCCAAATCGCGTAAGGGTAAATTAACCACATCGTTCCCTAGGTCGGTGAGCTCTTTTCTTGGGGTTTCCTTAAAATAGACATCTGCCTCTTCTTGCGTCAATTCTGGATAGGCATCACCAAAAGCGGCCATAAGGAGGACCTCACGCCATACAATACTTGCGGCACCGTTATTACTAACAGAAAGCATATGGTCTGCCCATTCGTATAAGGTAAATACATCACTGGCAATCACTTGTCGTTTGACCAAGGTGTTCTTTTCAATATTGTAAATCGGAATCGTGTGCTCGTCGGTTAAGCCCCAAGGGCCTGCTTTTACCGATTTATTCTTTAATAAGGCCGTACGTTTTTCCCAAGAATCGGGGTAAATTTTTGCTAACTGCACAAACAGTCCATGGAGTACCGCTAGTTTCCCTACGCTCCCGGGTTGGTAGCCTGCGGTCTCGTTCCGTTCCGCATAACGGATATTGTTAACATCCGATATATCCAAAACCGTTAGCGAATAACTCTTGTCCAAACCACGAAACAAGGCACTGATCTCCTTTTGAAAATCAGGATCTACAGTCATTAAGCCCATGGCACTGTCTCCCTTTCTATCCAATAAATTCAACTGAATATCGTCCCAAGATTTCATGGCGCCTGCAGGCAGGGTAGCGGCATCCTTAATTTCACCTGTTTTTATGCGCTCCAAGCGCTTTAGGCGCTTGATACCCGTACGCTCATAACCATCTATAGGATAGTAGGTGTTAATCGTAAAGGCAGAGCCCACAAGTAGGACTAACAGTAATGCGATGTATTTTTTCATTATAGTTTTTTAGAAAGTGAAATGGATTTGTTGGCGTCTATTTTTGGCGTTATGGATTCCAAATATCCCGAGCTTACCGCCTTTTTATTCTCCACAAAAGGGCGTATTTGGAACAGCCATAATTTATCGTTTTGGAAGCCCAGCTCCACATCATAGGCGCCTTCATAATCGGAACCCGTTTCTTTAGGCATGGTCTTACGAATGGTTTTTGCCAATTCCCTAATCGCATCTATATTTTTACCATTCAATACCGACTGCTCAAAAGAAGCCACTTTCTTAGCGGTACCCCCTGTTGTTGGCAACGTATTAAAAAAAGGCTCCCGGGCCGGAGCTAACAAGCGGTCTCCACCCGTGTTGTAAATGGTAAAGGTTTCGGCAGATTGCCCATCTACGGCCCCACCTGCACCACGACTAAACGCTACTGTCAGATCCTCCTCATTTCCTGAACTGATACCTTTGGTGATTAAAACCCCAGAATAGTCGACATCTACACTAGGAATCACTAAGATAGAAGGAAACACGTTCTCTGGATTCAACAAATACTTTTGACGCCATTTAAAACTGCGCTCCGTATAGGGCGATGCCCACACTTCTTTTATGCCGTTTAAAATCTTGTCCTTATCCAATACGTTGAACAGGGTAAGGTTAAGACCCGCTCCCGTAAAGTCCTTTAAATCCTCCATATTGGTATCACTTCGTAAGAATACTGGGGTTTCCCCTAGTGGCTTGCCTAAAATAGACTTGAACTTGTCTGCAATCTCGGTTAAAAACTCCCGTTTAAGCGGCATCTTTTTTATGGCACCACGTAAGGTTTCCAATTGGCGTAACTGGTAATTTTCAACTTCAGGTTCAGAAACACCAGCACTTCTCATCTTTTCCGCTTCTGCGAACATTTCGTTCAGGTACGACCAATAGGATTTTCCCTGGTCGGGCATCTCTTGGTCCATGTGCGCCCTAAAAATTCCAAACGGGATAACAAGCCCTTCGACTACTTGCTCCGGAAACATCTTTTTTAACTGACCCAAGTTGGCCGCCTTAGGGCCACAAAGTTCCCCGGAGTCGCTGGCATCAACGTCCCGCATATTTAGCACACTGGCATTATCCAAGCGTATTTTTTCTATCGGCACTGCTATCTTATCCGTATTCCGTTCTTTTTTGGCAAACAATTCCCGCTCCTGTTCGGTCATTTCCGCTTCTAGCTTTAGAATTACATTGCCCTTATTGGAAACGGCATAGAAGACACGCTGGCCATCATATTTTTTTAAACTCTGTAAGTTCCCATCCGATAAGGCCGCATTGGGTATACCCAAATTACGGGCCAGTAGCTGTACATGGGAAACCATGTTCCCCTCTGCCACGGTAGCAATTCCCGCAACCGGCTTTAAATCTGAAGGGGATCGGTAGAAAATATAGATTTTATCCGAAGCCACATCAATATCCTCGGCAGCTCCATCAACCACTACAAGTTCTCCAAACGCATATCCTGGGTTTAGACCACGAAACGTACTTTGATTGGAGATGTCCATTACTTTATTGGTCAAGGCAGATTCGTTAGCAATAAAATCTCCCAGTTCTCCAACGCTCATACCCAAATGCAATGCGACAGAACCTCTAATGCGATCATCTATAAATCCGTAAGCTTTGGGTTCAAAACCCGTATACGTGTTTACGATGTCCTGATAACTGGCCTTCACCATAGCCGCACTCCACTCTACGGCACCCCTTGCTGTTTCCAATACGGTGGTTAACTCTGCCAAGGTGAGTTGCTTCTTCTCAAACTGACTTAGTGTACTTGTAATCTGGTTCCACTCCCATAATTCTAGGTAGCCCGCCCCAGCGGATCCAGCGCCTAATGCACATATTTTCTCCAATTGTTCACTTAGGGTAGCCGGCACCCATTTCTGGGCGTTTTGAAAAAGTATTTCTTCTAATTTTAAAGAAACATCCAATAATTGCAAGCGTGCCATCGGTCGTTTTTCAAGTAAAATTCCCTCCCGGATGTCCAATACTAATTGGCCTGTTTCTGAAACCAAGACGGCAACCGGTGTTGCTTCGTTTATGGTGGCAGCGTATGAATTAATTTTATCACCAAGTGCTGTACCTTTTAGCAATGTTGCCTTTTGAGCCATCTTTAGCGCATCTACAGGCGCAAAAAAAGCAGTCATGGTAGCCACCAGGCATTCCAGCTTTTTATGTAAATCCGTTGTCAACTTCGCGCTATTCTTTTGTTTGAAGTCAATTACTTTTTGGATATCTGATTTTTCGGGAAGGCTATGGATTTTAACCCGCAGGTCCATAAACGGAAGATAAACATCTGAAATCACCTTAGATTGACTCCTCATTAATTGTGAAACATTGTCATCACCACTATGGGGTACGTCTTTTAAAGATTGACGCACCAAAAAATACTGCTTGGACAAAACGACATCCTTGGCCAACAACCAGGTATAAAAATCGATGCCCCATGCTTCCTCGTCCTCAACCTGCACCGAACCCCGGTAAAACTGTCCTTTCTGATTTATCCAACCGTTATCAATGGTACGCAGATACTTATCTAATTGATACTGTTTAAGCCGCGATTGGTTTTTAGTCTCATCCCAAAATTCTTCTTTGGTGGTATAGGCCAAAATTTGACCTAGGTAGATATGCTGCTCTTTCCCAAGGGCAACTACCTCATCTTTATACCGTGCATGCTGCACTCCAGGTCCTATATTATCTGGACAAGGGTCTTTGGGAGTACGTATGCTGCCATCGTTACAAAACCATCGGATATCCTTATAAGGACCTCTAATATCATTTTTAAAACCAATGATCTGGTTATTGATTTTTGCATTTGGAACTTCATGTTGTCCATAGGAAAACCAAGTTCCACATACACAACCCAAAATTATACTTAGGTAAATTGATTTCATTAAGCGTTAGCTATTATGCCTGTTTAAATTATGAATCAAAGGTAGTATCTATTTTGAATTACCCTGCTTTTTTTTAATAATTCTATCATGAAAAATATACCCTATAGTCTTCTGAAAAACAGCGACTTAAAAGCTTTAAATACCATTTAAAATAAATAGTTAAAAAAGACTTTTGTATTGAATTATTGTTTTCATTTGCTGCGAAATTTCGACCCTATCTGTAAGGGGAATGAATTCAAAAAAAAGCATAAAAACCTAATACGAACACCAGATGAAAACACTATTCATTTCTTTTTTTCTAATAACCTCAGTTTTGACGAACGACACCGCTCAAGACATTGAAAAAATGACTGCAACCTTTGATTCATACGAGGGTACTGTTTTTTATTTTATCGACAAGGATGGGTATACCAATGCTTTCGAACATATTTCAGAAAAAGCACAGGCTATGTATGACCTCACTTCGGCTGATTTTATTGGAAAGAATTTCCAAATTACCTATACCAGCGACACCGAAATGGATGCCTCCGATGAAGAAATCTCAGTAAACAGCATTGTCTCCTTAAAACTTTTGGAGTAAACAATGAATTGATTACAAACGCAAAGGGACCTCACAGTCCCTTTTTTATGGGAAACAACAGAATTAGACTCTTACTACGACAAATTTCAAGTGCCGATTCTTTTTTGTTACTTTGCGCATATTAAAAAAAATAGCATGGAAGTTCTTGGTATTGATATAGGTGGCTCTGGTATTAAAGGTGCATTGGTAAACTCGGTAACCGGGGAGATGTTGACTAAAAGACACCGCATACCTACCCCGGAAGGCAGAAAACCAAAGGATATGGCCGCCGTGGTGGCTAAAATTGTAAAGCATTTTGATTATAAAGGTCCTGTAGGTGTAGGCTTCCCAACGATTATTAAGCATGGAATCTGCAAATCTCCAGGAAATCTTCACAAAAAGTGGCTAGGCACGGACGTAAAAGCCCTGTTCAGCAATGCAACGGGATTACCTGTTACGGTTATTAACGATGCCGATGCTGCGGGTTATGCTTCCATGAACTATGGTATAGGTAAAGGGAAAAAAGGACTTGTAGTGATGATTACCATTGGTACAGGATTAGGCAGTGGCGCATTTTGGGATGGTGAACTCATTCCTAATTTTGAACTAGGACAAATACCGTATAAAAAGTATAAAAAAATTGAACTTTGGGCCGCGGATTCTGCCAAAGAGCGCGACCAACTTAGTTATGACCAATGGGGAAAGCGTTTTAATAAATTCTTATACTATGTGGAATTGATCATTGCTCCTGAATTGATTATTCTAGGCGGCGGGGCTTCAAAGGATTTTGACCAGTTCAAACACCGTATTAAAATAGAAACACCGGTGGTTCCTGCAGAATTAAGGAACTCGGCCGGTATCGTAGGTGCCGCGGCAGCAGCCTTACACCAAGCACCAATAGATTAGCATTACAGTAGTGCATAGCATACTAATACCATAAAAAAACCCAAGTGATTACTTGGGTTTTTTTATGTGGTTTATATAGGTGTTTAGTCTAATATTTGAGCACCATTTGGAACTTCGAAAAAGTCTTCAGATAGCTTGTTTTCGAATTGAATATCCGATACATCTATTTTAGTGATATACTCCCCTGGTGTACCATCATCTGTTAACCAATGTGTTTTATAATCCGTCGGAAACCAAACTCCTTCAACCGTTTGCCCACCGATAACTTCCATAAACTTTTCTGGTAAATGACCCCCATCCTTAAAGTATTCAGGATACGAAACAATGTATCGGATAGCACTTAACTGATGTGTATCTTCCTGAAAATAGAGAATGTAGTAATCGTCCGGCGCATCACCAGTACCAGCATCGAAAGTTACCTTCACCACCTCCTGTCCTACCTCTTTGTAAACGGTATTGGGCAAGAGTTCCAAATTCACACCTGCTCCATCCAGAATAAAGGGTTGCCCTAAAAAATAAATCGGAGTCAACGCCCAAAACTTAGTATCGTATGCAAAAGCCGCACTGTCCTTCGCTTTTATCCAAGCAGTTTCTCCAGACCACCCAAAATGAGCCGTGGTATCCTTTACGCTGGTATGCCTAGCCCTGTTACTCCATGTATCTATGGTTTGATAACTATCTCGTTGTGTTTTACCATCCAAAGGCTGATAATTGAACCGAAAGGAAAGTGGACCATTCCCATACCAAGTATCCAAACCACCATGGGCTTTCATAGCCTTCCAAACTACCTTACCTGCAGCACTACTGTTTAGTTTATTCTTGGCCAGTGCTACACGTTTGGCTATCCACGGCGTAGGAACATGCACATATTCTAGTGCTAATTGGTCATTGGTTTCCACCGCGGTTTTCACCTCCTTTGACATCTCTTTGCAACCGGTCAAAACCAGAAGTGCCACCATTGTTATTGCCTTTACATATATTTTCATGTTACTGTTGTTTTAAATGAGTTGTTATAGTCGGACGAAACGTAAATTCATTTCATAAAAAAACCCTGAACTGGTCAGGGTTTTTAATTCTATAACAATCTAGTAAGATTATGCTATTTTATTACGCTTACGCTCATTCTCCGTTAGGTAGATTTTACGTAACCTTAAATGCTTAGGCGTCACCTCAACATACTCATCTTTCTGAATATATTCCAAAGCTTCTTCTAATGAAAACTTAATTGCCGGAACAATTTTAGCTTTATCATCCGCTCCAGAAGAACGTACGTTAGACATTTTTTTTGTCTTTGTAATGTTAACGGTCATGTCGTCTCCACGAGAGTTCTCTCCAATAACCTGACCTTCGTAAATATCCTCTCC
>CBDUKC010000165.1:0-6946 GCA_965367705.1 uncultured Maribacter sp.
CTATTACGATGCCAGACATCAGTGCTATAGACGGTGTGCTAAATCCAGAAAAACATGACTACTACTACATGGTCGCAAATGTAGAAAATTTTGGATATCACATGTTTGCTAGTAGTCTAGCGCAACATAACCGAAATAAAGAGCAGTACGTCCGATGGATAAACACCCAAAAGATTAAAAGGTAAGCGAATTGTCGGAATTTTATGACATGATAACTATTCTTGTATACTTTTAACATATTCTTGCCAATCTAGGTTACGTTACCATCTAACTTTGTGCCTTGAAATTTAAGCGCGCCTTTTTTGTGGCTGTAAGTCTTAAGAAATTTTTTGTATGAAAAGATGGATAATCATTTTTTGTCCTCTTATCGTGATATTTATTTTATCTGGTTTTGGATTCAGTCCTTTTAAGGTGTCTGTCCCAGAACAGCTTATAGTAAATGAACCTACTGCCGTTTTGTTTCCCAAAGACGAAACTGCCATGATTAAAATTGAATTTTTACCTCCCTTCGCTGGAAAGGAGTTCACAGGTTTTAAGGAGGCTTTGGCCTTTAAGGAATCTAAAGGAGATTACCTTGCCGTTAATACTTTTGGGTATTTAGGTAAGTACCAGTTCGGTATGAGTACTTTAGAGTTGGTGGGTGTTTACAACGACCAACAATTTTTAAATAATCCTGTTTTACAGGAAAGAGTATTTCAAGCTAATATTGCTAGGAATAAGTGGATTCTGAGACGAGATATTAAGAGATTTGTCGGCAAACGCATCCGTGGTATAGAAATTACTGAATCCGGAATGCTTGCTGCTGCTCATTTGGCCGGTGCGGGTAACGTAAAGCGTTATTTACGCTCTTTAGGAAAAAATGATGTAATGGATGATTATGGGACCAACATTGCCTTTTACATCAAGGAATTTTCTGGCTATGATATTTCTAGTATCCAAGCGGTAAAAAACTGCAGAATATAAATACTATTTTAGAATTGAAAATGGTAAGCCTTGGCAAGTGTGTCAAGGCTTTTTTTACGCCTGTATTATAAAAATAGCTGGACGTTTATGTAAGTCAACTTTTTCACTCTTCCATTCAGAGGCCATTCTCGTACTTATATATTCAGTACTTAAGGTTAGGTCACATGCCACGCAAACACTGGTATTTGGTGCCAATGATTTCTGTAGTTCTTCCAAAAGCTTATTGTTTCGGTAGGGAGTTTCTATAAAAATCTGTGATTGTTGCTCTTCTCTAGATTTTTTTTCTAGTCGCTTTATTTCTTTTCTTCTATCACCTGCTTCTATAGGTAGATAGCCGTTAAACGCAAAGTTCTGACCGTTTAGTCCACTCGCCATTAACGCAAGGACGATAGAAGAGGGGCCAACTAAAGGAACTACTTGTATGTGTTTTTGATGTGCCAGTTTTACCACTGCTGCCCCTGGATCTGCAATACCTGGACAACCGGCTTCTGACAAAATCCCCATGTCTAATCCAGAAAGGCAGGGCTCCAGAAAACTGGGTATCTCCGTTGCTTCTGTGAATTTGTTCAAGGTGAACAAGTGCAAGGAGGGTTGAGATTTTCTAGGGCTCAATTTTTTAATAAAATGGCGCGCTGTTTTCTCATTCTCTACCACATAATAGTCTATACTTTCAATTGCTCTTTTTATAGAAATGGGAAGTACTTCTAACGGAGGGCTATCACCGAGGGTAGTGGGGATTAAATAAAGTTTTCCTTTCTTATTCATTTCATTGCTCATAAGTTAGGTGCTAAAATCGTTTTGCTATTTGTTCACAAGCGTTATTTATCATATGAAATACGGTTTCAAATCCGTCAGTACCACCGTAGTAGGGGTCGGGAACTTCTTTTACACTTTCATCTATTTCGTTAAGTAATAAACGTATTTTACTTTCATCGGTTGATGAACGGCTTAGTTTTAAGATGTTGTTGTAATTTTCCATATCCATTGTATATATAACATCGAACGTATCAAAATCCTGAATTGTGAATTTTCGGCAACGTTGTCTACTGATATCTATACCATACTTTTTTGCAACCTCAACAGATCTTGGGTCGGGTGCATTATTTATATGGTAGCCTGCCGTTCCGGCAGAATCAACAAATACCTTCTGGTTGTTAACTTTACTTTGAAGAATACCTTCGGCTAGTGGAGACCTACAAATATTTCCTAGGCATACCATTAACACGTTTGTCTTCATGACGTGTATTATGAAAATTTCTTGGTGAGGTCGTCGATATATTTACGGAACTGTTTATCTGTCTCCGCTAAGTTATCTACAGTTTTACAGGCGTGTAGCACGGTAGCGTGGTCCCTTTTTCCAATTTGCGAACCTATACTGGCTAAAGAAGCTTTGGTGAACTTTTTCGCAAAGAACATGGCCAATTGTCTTGCCTGAACAATATGTCTTTTTCTTGTCTTTGATTGTAGGGTAGCTACATCCATTTCAAAGTAATCCGAAACCACTTTTTGGATATAATCAATAGAGACTTCTCGCTTAGTGTTCTTTACGAACTTTTCTACCACTTGTTGTGCTAGCTCCAAGGTTACCTCTCTTTTATTTAGGGTTGATTGAGCGATTAATGAAATAATAGCCCCTTCCAATTCCCTGATATTCGTTTTTATGTGTTTGGCAACATATTCTATAATTTCCTCTGGCATTTCTACGCCATCCCTGTACAACTTGTTATTAAGAATGGATATGCGAGTTTCGTAATCTGGTGTCTGTAATTCTGCGGACAATCCCCACTTAAACCTGGATAACAAACGCTGCTCTATATCTTGCATATCTACAGGTGCCTTGTCCGATGTAAGGATAACCTGTTTTCCATTCTGATGCAAATGGTTGAAAATGTGAAAGAATACATCCTGAGTACCTGATTTTCCTGAAAGGAATTGCACATCATCTATAATAAGTACATCTATTAGTTGATAGAAATGTATAAAATCGTTTCTCGTGTTTTTCTTCACGGATTCAATGTACTGCTGGGTAAATTTTTCGGCGGAAATATAGAGTACAGTGCGCTCAGGATACTTGTCTTTTATTTCAACTCCAATAGCATGTGCTAAGTGCGTTTTTCCAAGACCTACTCCTCCAAAGACGAGAAGCGGATTAAAAGAAGTCCCTCCTGGCTTGTTTGCAACCGCCATACCAGCAGATCGTGCCAACCTATTGGAATCGCCTTCTAAAAAGTTGTCAAAATTATAATTCGGATTAAGTTGTGACTCAATCTTGATATTTCTTATTCCTGGAATTACAAATGGGTTGCGTAACTCTGGATTTTTAGATTTAATAGGAACGTCCATTTCTTGTGGCATCATATTACCTCTGTTGGAGCTCGGGATTTTTTCCGTAAAAGGCTCTTTGTTTCCATAGGTGTTCTCCATACGGATGATATAGACGAGTTTTGCAGATTCGCCCAGCTCTTTTGTAAGGGCAACTTTTAAAAGTTTTACGTAATGTTCTTCCAGCCATTCATAAAAAAACTTACTCGGAACTTGAATGCTAAGAGAGTTTTCGGTGAGCTTAACAGGTTTAATAGGTTCAAACCATGTTTTGAATGCCTGCGGTTGGATATTATCCTGGATAAATATCAAACAATTTTTCCAAACGGAATTAGCAGTAACATTCATAATAAAAAAGCCCTCGTTTAATGGTTAGTTACAATAGTCAAACAAAATAAGGCCACATTGCTTCCTTATTATGTAGTGGACAAATATGTGAACAAATAATCTAAAAAAAAAATCATTCTCTATTGAATTTAACCTTTTTTTTTCTCATGTTCGCTTCCCCCTAGCGGGAGCTTTTAAATATATACTTTTTTACTTAAAAAAATGCTTACAAACGAAATTAGTTTTAGGGTCAGGTATGGTGAAACAGATCAAATGGGTGTTGTGTATCATGGTAATTATCCGCAATATTTAGAAATGGGTAGGATATCATGGCTACGTGCCTTGGACTTGTCGTATAAGGAGATGGAAGCAAAAGGGGTTATGTTACCAGTGGTAAGCTTGGAAATGAAATTTATAAAACCTGCGCTTTTTGACGATTTGATTACCGTGAAAACTATGTTGAAAAATGAGCCTCAAGTACGGATAGAATTTACATATGAAGTTACCAATCAAAACAACGAAATTTTACTAAAGGCAAATACCGTTTTGGCTTTTATGGACTCCCGTAAGAAAAGACCTATAAAATGTCCAGATTATATTATGGAAAAGTTAATTTTTTAGTACTATTCTTACAAAATTTAGAAGCTACAGTTTCTTAATCTTTATTTTATGATATGCTTCGAGTTCTCCAAATATGTTTTTCAAATCGTTTTTTCTTACCGCAATAATTACCACACACGTTAATTCTAATTGTTGCTCAATAAGTTCTAGACTGTTTTTTTTAATAAAACGCATAACCATATCAATTTCTGGATATTCAAAAGATAGCATGATTTCTTCCTTAATAATTCGTGTAACCACCTTCGCAGATTCTAAGGTTAATTGTGCCGATTCCTTGTATGCACTAATTAAGCCTCCCACTCCTAATTTGGTTCCACCAAAAATACGGACCACGGCTATTAGCACATTAGTTAGGTTAAACGATTGTATTTGTCCATAGATTGGCATTCCTGCAGAATTGTTAGGCTCGCCATCATCGTTAGCCCGGTAATGAGGTTGGGCAACGCCAAGTTGCCAGGCATAACAGACATGGTTGGCACTAGGGTAAGCCTTTCTTAGTTCCTCTATAAGAGGTTTCACTTCGTCTTCATCTTGTATGGGAAAGGCATAGCCATAGAATTTACTTTTTTTCTCTTTTAAGAGTATTCCTTCAACTGGTTTTGCTATAGTTTTAAAACTGTCTTTTAATTCCATAAGACTAAGGTTAAAGGACTAGAAGAATACTGACTACTGCCAACCCAATCCCTATCCAATTTTTACCACTGAGTTTTTCCTTAAATAAGGCGATACCAAATATGGTGGATAATAATACAATACCAACATTGTTCGCAGTAAATATGGATGCACTGCTCAATCCATTATAACCTAGAGCAAGTAATAGAAAGTATATGGAAAAAAAGTTAGGGACTCCCAAAGCTATGCCACCTAGTACATCTTTCATTTTAATTCTTGTAGGCTGTTTGGTAGTCTTGATAAGTATGAAGATTAGACCGGTTATTCCAGCAAAAAAGAATACTAAGGCTGAGAATAACGCAAATTCTGTTTCTGGAACGTGACCCTCTTGAAAGTATTTTATGGATGCGTCTATAATACCTGATCCTAAAAAGACCATAAACGGTAAAAGTAACATGGAAGGTTTAAAGGAATCCTTGGATTGCTTCATTGAGGCAAGATATACCGCAATGATGGCAAGTATGATGCCAATGATTTTTATTGCATCTAGTTCTTCCTTATACAGAAAAACACTTAGTATCGCTGGTAGCACAAAGGACATCTTAGTTGCCACAGAAGCTACGGAAACCCCTAATTTTTGAGAAGTAGTCGCCATAAGATTAAAAACGATAATAAATAAAATGCCTAATGCCATTGCTCCCCAAAACCACGTCTTTGTTGAAAGTGCTAGAATATCTACCTTTCCTTGATAAAATATCAAGCCCACCAAGCACGCTACCACATAATTAACGATGATAGCAAATAGGGTTTGTACCTGAAAGCGAGTAAACAGTTTGAAAATCACAAAAATGAAGCTCGAAAAAAATATGCTAAGAATTAGATATTGCATCTTACAGCTTTGATTTTAACTCGGTAACGTCTTCTGAACCAACGATAAGATGCCACGTTTTTATTCCAATAGACGCCGCAGCATCTGTATTTTCCTGTGTGTCGTCAATAAAATAGGTGTCGCTTGCTGCCAATCTGTTTTGCCTCAATACAAAATCGAATATTTCGGTGTTTGGTTTTCGCATGTGTATCTCGTGCGAAAGATAAAATTGCTCAAAACAGGCTTTGAATCGATTCCAACGATCCATACCCATAGTTTCCATGACATAACGAATGTGTAGTTCATTGGTATTGCTCAATAAGAAGAGGCGATGTGTACCTGTCGAATTCAATTCTTCCAAAAACCTAAGTCGGTCTTCCGGGAAGTCTAATAAAATGGAATTCCAGGCATCGGTTACTTCCGTAATGCTTGCCATGGGAATCATTTTCTGTAGTTGGCTAAGGAATTCCTCCGAACTTATTTTGCCAACCTCATAGGTTTTTGCTAAGATGTCCATTTCTGGGGTGAGCACAGGTTGCCCAAATAAGGCAAGATGTTTATATACTGCAGACTTGTCTAGGTTGATGAAAATATCACCAAAATCAAATACAATGTTTTTAATCATTTTTTAGCATGGTTAGTTGGTCCTGTTCAAGCGTTAATGAGGCAAATGGATTTCCGTTTATGTTCGGTCCCTTAATTCCTTCTTTAAATACGGATGTCCCTGTGAAAATACGTGCTTCATCCCACAGGTTTTCGTCTATAAATGATTGCAGGGTTTGGGCGCCTCCTTCAATTATGATACTCTGTATATTTAATTGATGTAAAGCACTGCATAAAACCTCCGCGCTATTTTTTCGATTGTTTAGTAGTTCATATTCGACGCCATCGAGGTGTTTGGTCGTATCGGTAACCGTGGTAAAAACGATGGTTCTTTGTTTTTTGTTAAAAACCTGATAGCTCGTAGGAACGGTAAGGTCTTTGTCTACTATTATTCTAATGGGAGATTTTCCTGTCCATAAACGAACATCTAGTTTAGGGTTGTCCTCTAAAACGGTGGCGGTACCCACTAGGATGGCTTGTTCTTCGCTTCGCCATTTATGTACCAACTGCCTAGATAGTTTGCCTGTAATCCAGTAGGGTTGGGGAGCGGTTTCTCTAGTCTTTTTTTTAGGGGCGATAAAACCGTCTGCTGATGCTGCCCACTTCAAAATAATATAAGGTCGTTGTTTT
>CBDUKC010000166.1:0-6935 GCA_965367705.1 uncultured Maribacter sp.
CTGAAACTAATACGTTCTGTATCCTTCGAGAATTTAGAGGATTTGATATCAGTAGTGTTAGAATCTGCTGTTTGACTACATCAATCTCTGTATCTGAATGTAGTAGAACAGTGCACACATCACAATGTCCGCAAGGGTGTATTTTTGTTTCTCCAAAGTAAGATAGTAATTGTTGACTCCTACATATACGGTCGTTGTCAGTGTAGGCTAACATTTCCTTTACTTGCTCTTCTTTTAATTTGTTTTGGTTTATTAATGTCTTGGCAAATAGGTTTATAGTGCTGTCGTCTTCGCGTGGTACCAGATAGGTAAGTTCTAAATCGCTATGAGAACCTTTAAAATCTATTATTTCTTCCGATGCGAGTTTCTCCAATCCTTTTATAATGGTGTTTTCATCGGTGTTTAGCTTTTTGGAAATCAGCAGTGTATTTATTAGCGTTTCAAACTCAAAAATACCCCCATACGTTCGCAGTACGATTTTTACAAGATCGGACAAGCTGGGATTTCTTTCTATATAATCGAACAAGTGTTCTTTAGATGCCGTGAAATGAACAGTTACTTTTCTTGCAAATGATGTAGACAATGCGAGTACCGAATTTCTATCCAATATTCTTAATACGTTATAGGTAAGCAGGGAATTTAAACTATAGGTGGCGCAGAATTTATTAAAGTTTAATCTATAGGTATGCCCCGAACCCTCTCCATAAGCAATTTGCAAGTAATTATTTAATTTATTGTACACTAGCTTAACGAAGGGAACCTCTGGTAAAATATCTAAGAACTGTTTTTTTACCTGTGCTTGATCTGTTTTGTTGGTAATTAGAATAGCTTCGGCAGGGGAGCCATCTCTTCCAGCTCTACCTGCTTCTTGAAAATAGTTTTCCAAGCAATCGGGAATTTGATAATGAATAACCAGGGCCACATCTGGTTTATCTATCCCCATTCCGAACGCGTTTGTTGCGACCATTACTTTAGTCTGGTTTTCCAACCATTGCTCAAGTTTCTTTTTCTTCTCTTTTTCCGTAATGCCACCATGATAATAGGTGGCACTAATTCCGCAGCTCAAAAGATAGCCGGATACTTCTTCGGCTAGCCTTCGGGTTCTTACATAAACGATACCACTGGTGTTTAATTTGCTGCAATACTCTTTTAGCCAGTACCTTTTATCCTCTTCTTTTAAAACTTTAAAAGATATATTTTTTCTGGAGAAGGAATCTTTTTGGATAAGCGGGGCTATAAGGTCTAGTGTGTGAACAATATCATCTGCCACCCTGGAGGTAGCTGTCGCCGTAAGCGCCATGAAAGGAACGCTTGGATGTAGTTCTCGCAAAATGGAGCACTTTAGATAAGCGGGTCTAAAATCATGGCCCCATTGAGAAATACAATGAGCCTCGTCTATCACCAAGAGGTTCACGTTCATTTGTCGAATTCGATCTTGTATCAGTTCCATCCCTAGTCGCTCTGGCGAAATGTAGAGAAACTTATAGCCTCCGTAGACACAGTTGTCTAGTTGATTGTTTAGTTCATCAAAGTTCATGCTGCCAGTTAGTCCTATAGCTTTGATTCCTAATAATTTGAGGTTAGAGACCTGATTTTGAATTAAGGCAATCAACGGGGAAACTACGATGCAAATTCCTTCTTGAGCCATTGCTGGTACTTGAAAGCATATAGATTTTCCTCCCCCCGTAGGTAAAAGGGCCAATACATCTCT
The DNA here is from genome assembly GCA_965367705.1 of uncultured Maribacter sp. Classification (GTDB taxonomy): domain Bacteria; phylum Bacteroidota; class Bacteroidia; order Flavobacteriales; family Flavobacteriaceae; genus Maribacter. Next base: position 1,712 of record CBDUKC010000166.1, read on the forward strand.
GCCCTCTAAAGCAGTATTTATAATTTTTTCCTGCGAATCCTTAAAGGATGTAAATCCCCAATACTGTTCAAGAATTTCGTAGGGATTACTATTCACGGGAATGATTTAGGTGATTCTCTATAAACCATATTCTCTCCGGTACGGTCCCGAATGGTACTTCTTTCACATCGTAGCCAAGAGATACGTAGGTATGCTTTAAGTGCTCATGGATTTCTGTTGCTTGTTTGTACGTCTCCAATCTTTCATTGTCCTGAACATAAATTGCCTCCCATGGTGGAAGTAAAAAAATATGGTCATAGTTATGTCTTTCGCAAGCGTGAAGAAAGTCGTTCTCATAGGCTTGTTGAAAATAATCCATGTAGGCTAGCACATCTGGCATACCACGGTCATAAAAAACTAGGGCCTCCTGCTGTTCTTGGCCCGACTCGTATTGTTGTCGCCTACCTTCTAAGAGCTGTTGGTTAAACTGTTTTGAATCGTTTACGAATGCAATGGGATTCGATAGCACACTATCTGGATGCTGCTCGTTTTTAGCCTCTAATGTCATACTACGGATAAACTCATGAAAACAATAAAACCCTGAAGTTTCCAATGCCTTTATGATAGCTGTTTTTCCGGTTCCTGGTGCCCCAGTAATAACGATTCGTTTAAAGCTCACTATTCTGTTTTAAGTAAACAAAAATAGGTAAACTTCGGATGCCAAAAAACCAGATGATTCCACTTATCTTTGTAACAAAAAGGAACTAATGTCAGAAACTAGCCCAGAAGAGTTTTATAAAAGACTAAAAGATCAATTGGCGGAGACCACCGTTTGGCCTTCCAATTACTTGTATAAATTCATTGTATTGACCGAATCGGATAATATTGACCAGATAAATAAAATATTTGATCATACAGGCGCTGTAATAACATCGAAAAAATCAAAAAAAGGCAAGTATACCAGTGTTTCGGTTACCGTTAACCTGAAAAATCCAGAGGAAGTAATAGAAAAATATAAAGAAGTAGGGGCGTTAGAAGGGGTAATATCCCTTTAAAATAGTATTTAAGCCATAATTTTATTATTTTGCGTTCGTTATAAGAATACTTCTTCAAACATTTTTAAGTAAAAAAATCCAAATTTGCAACTAGTAGAAAATCTCGAGTACAATACAGAGCGTCCCCATTTGATTATACCGGAATACGGTCGTCATTTTCAAAAGATGGTGGACCACGCCGTCTCTATAGAAGATCCTGTTGAAAGAAATAACGTGGCCAATGCCATTATTAGTGTAATGGGAAATTTACAGCCACATTTACGTGACGTGCCTGACTTTCAGCATAAGTTATGGGATCAGTTATTTATTATGTCCGATTTTAAATTGGATGTAAAATCACCATTTCCTATTACTTCAAAGGAAATATTACAACAACGCCCTGAGGCTTTGGAGTATCCGCAGAATTTTCCAAAATACCGTTTTTACGGTAACAATATCAAACGCATGATAGATGTTGCGGTAGAATGGGAAGAAGGTGATAAACGTTCCGGTCTGGAATATGCCATTGCCAACCACATGAAAAAGTGTTACTTAAATTGGAACAAGGATGTTGTTGATGATTCTGCCATTTTTAAACACTTGCTTGAACTAAGTGATGGCCAAATAGATCTTGCGGCCAAAGGTGAAAGCCTTACGGATAGCGGTCAGTTTTTAAAAAATAGGATAGCAAAGACACCAAGGAACAACAGCAACAAGAGCAATCAAAGAAATAATAATCGCGGTAAAAAACGCTATTAATCGTCTACAAATTTAGATGGGAACATTCAAGATAGAAGGTGGGCACCCGCTATCAGGTGAAATTACACCTCAAGGGGCCAAAAACGAAGCTTTACAGATTTTGTGCGCAGTACTACTAACGCAGGAAAAGGTCGCAATCACGAACATTCCGGACATTATAGATGTCAATAAACTTATTTCTCTTTTGGAGGATTTAGGAGTTAAAATCCAAAAGAAAGGAAAAGGTTCGTATACGTTCAAAGCAGACGACATCAACCTAGATTATTTACAAAGCGATCAGTTTAAACAGGATGGAAGAGGTTTAAGAGGTTCTATTATGTTAGTAGGCCCGCTACTTGCTCGTTTTGGGAAGGGATATATTCCAAAGCCGGGCGGTGATAAAATTGGACGCAGAAGATTGGATACCCATTTTGAAGGTTTTATTAAACTGGGTGCTAAGTTCAGATACAATAAAGAAGAATATTTTTACGGTGTAGAGGCCAAAAAATTAAAGGGTTGTTATATGCTCTTAGATGAAGCGTCTGTAACCGGTACGGCCAACATTGTTATGGCGGCAGTACTTGCAGAAGGGCAAACTACCATATATAATGCAGCTTGCGAACCTTACCTACAACAATTGTGTAAGATGTTAAATCGTATGGGGGCTAAAATCTCCGGCGTAGGGTCTAACCTTTTGGTTATCGATGGTGTAGAAACTTTAGGTGGTACAGAACACAGAATGTTGCCGGACATGATCGAGATTGGCAGTTGGGTAGGTCTTGCTGCAATGACGAAAAGTGAATTGACTATTAAGAACGTAAGTTGGGATGATTTAGGCCAGATTCCAACGACCTTTAGAAAATTAGGGATTACCCTAGAACGTAAAGGGGATGATATTTATATTCCTGTACACAAAAATGGCTACGAAATTCAAAACTATATAGATGGTTCTATACTTACCATTGCTGATGCACCTTGGCCAGGATTAACACCTGACTTGTTGAGTATAATCCTTGTAATAGCCACACAGGCCAGGGGAGAACTGGTTATTCATCAAAAGATGTTTGAAAGTCGCCTGTTTTTTGTTGATAAACTCTTGGATATGGGTGCTAAGATTATTCTTTGTGACCCGCACAGAGCTGCCGTTATGGGACATGACTTTAAGTCTAGTTTAAAAGCTACCACCATGACTTCACCAGATATTAGAGCTGGGATTTCCTTATTGATAGCTGCACTCTCGGCCAAAGGAACGTCAACCATTCATAATATTGAGCAAATTGACCGTGGTTATGAAAATATAGATGAACGTCTGCGAGCTATTGGAGCTAAGATTACACGTGTGTAATTAAGGTCCAAAGGAATATAAGCGTCCAGATCATTGTCCTGGACCAGTTTAGTGAAACAAGTTCTACCAAAGTTTTATGGGTATGAACCCCATTAGAAATGGAATTGTGTCTTGGGACAAATAAACTAAATGTGAGTACCCAAGTAACAATCACTAAAATTACACTCCCTACCGTATAATATGTTTGTTCTTGATATAATTGGTAGCCTGAAACGAAGGTTTGGCCAAACATCAAAGGAATCACTACAAGAGAAATCCGCTGTACATAGCGGGAATGCCATTTTATAAGTCCTTCATCAGAGTAATACAAAAAACTTGGATACACGACTAACTGGACCATCCAAATAAGGACTAGGAGGCCAAGGTCAAAGAGTATTCTTAGTATTTCAATCATTGTCTTTTAATTTTTTGACACGGCATAAGCCCAATAGATGAGTAGGGGATGAATGATAAACAACCTACCCCAAGATATCCATTTGGGACACAGGACCCTGTTTGAATAAAAAATATATGGGAGGGTATGAGCAGAAGCAAAAGAATCAGGATACCATAACCGCCAATTTTTCTATACTTAGGAATTAGTACTAAAAAACCAAGTACCATCTCCACAAGTCCAACACCATAATTTATAAGCATTGGATAGGGTAAATAGTCAGGAATAAGTCCATAGTAAAAGTTAGGATTAACAAAGTGGTATAGGCCTGCGAGGGAGAAAAAAGCCCCTAAAAGTTTTGTAAAAGGCCTTTTGGTCAGGTTAATTTCCATTTATAATCGTAATGAACCTTTTTTAAGATAAGAAAAAATGGAATCCACCAAATAAAGTCATTGGTGATTAGGGTATAGATAAATTCAAACGGTACTACATCTTGTGCATAATTAAAGAGAAAACCCAATGGTCCAAATATTTTGCCTAAAAAACCGACCGCCACTATAGGCCAATGACGCATTGGATTATAAGAAGCCCACCAATACCCTAAACCGTAAACCCCAATGACCATCCCCATGCCTTGCCAAACCATAGGATGATTTAAAGGTTCCATTCCCACCAATTGAAAAAAGTGATTAGGGAAAAGTACGACCCAAGCTCCCCAGAGCAAGTTATATATTGCTGCTAATTTAAGGGTAAGCTTCATGTTTTCTCTATAAGTGTCCCGTCTGGATATTTAGCAAACCTTCCCTTTTCTTTTTCGTGAACATTATCTGGATAGCGCCATGGCCAACCACCGAATTGGGTCAACCTATATTCCTTCATTGAAGCTTCTAATTCTTCCTCTGTATTCATGACAAAAGGCCCGTATTTTGCCACTGGTTCATTTATAGGTTTCCCTTGAAGCAAAAGTAGGTGTGCTTTTGCCTTGCCTGCGGTCATTGTTACATCCTCGGTTGCTTCTAGTTGTATGCCATGATTGGGAACTACCGAAGTGCCTGCTATTTCTAGGGTGTCGCCTTCATAAAAATATAAAGTTCTATTTACGCCAGTCACTGATTTTGGCAAGGTGAATGTACCATTGGGATCGATGTGAATGTTCCAAATGGCCACGTGATTTTCCATTTGATTTGCCCAAGAGTCAGGAGCTGGGTCAGGAGCCTTTTCTGTCTCGTACACACCTGCAATCACCTTTATACTGCTGGTTTCTGTCTTTACAATTGGAATGTCCTCATGCCAAAGCATTTTAAAATGTGGATCCACAAATTTTTTAGCTTTGGGTAGGTTGAGCCATATCTGAAATAACTCTAAAGGATTTTCTTTTTCTGTGCTCAGGAGCGGAAACATTTCACAATGCTGAACACCACTTCCTGCTGTCATCCATTGCACATCTCCTTCTCCAAACCTGCCTGCGGCTCCTAAGGAGTCTGAATGATCACAATACCCATTATTGACTATGGTAATCGTTTCAAAACCACGATGTGGATGTGCAGGAAAACCCGGTATGGTTTGACCGTGATACATTCGCCAACCATCCTTGATTACAAAATCATTACCTAAATTCCTGCCCTCCAACGAGGCATCTGGTGACATATCTTCTTTTCCTTTTGGATACCGGTCTAGATGGTACACACAAAAAAGAAATGGGTCTTGCGTTTGCCATGGAAATCCTAATTTAAAAATTTCTTTAATCATAAGTAG
>CBDUKC010000167.1:0-6930 GCA_965367705.1 uncultured Maribacter sp.
GGAACGGGCCATCACGAGACTACACATATGATGCTACAGCATATTTTGGACTTGGAGTTGCAAGACAAAACTGTTTTAGATATGGGAAGTGGTACCGGGGTATTAGCAATTTTGGCAGCCATGCGAGGGGCCTCATCAGTAGATGCAATAGACATAGATAACTGGTGTTATGTAAACGCCAAGGAAAATATAGCTCGTAATAATGTAGGTTTTGTAAACGTTTATGAAGGTGATGCAAGCTTATTAGAAGCCCAACGTTACGATATTATCATTGCGAATATTAATCGCAATATACTTTTAGAGGATATATCGAAATATGTGAGCTGTTTAGAGACCAAAGGGATTCTTTTGCTGAGCGGTTTTTATAAAGAAGATTTGAATCTCATTACTCAAGAATGTACTAAACAAGGATTAAGGTTCGAAAAAAATCTTGAAAAAAATAATTGGGTTGCCGCAAAATATGTATTTTAGAGTAAAGTAAAACTGGAAAATGATGAGCACTAAAGAACAAATTTCCGAAGAGCTACTGGTAGAGGAGGAAACGATAAAACAAAATGAAATAGTACTCTTTAATGACGAGGTTAATACGTTTGACCATGTTATTGAGACCCTTATTTCTGTTTGTGAGCATACACCTGAACAAGCGGAGCAATGTTCCTTAATAGTCCATTATAAGGGAAAGTGTACGGTAAAGACTGGAGCGTATAAAGATTTGGAGCCACGTTGTACCAGCCTTTTAAGTGCAGGACTGAGTGCTGAAATTGTTTAATCAGTTTTATATTACGAGGAAGCTAAGCTTGTTTTCTTTTCCTATATTTAAGCAATACCATAATAAATCTTGATATTGCGTAATCTATTTATTTTCATAATTTTTGTTACTCTTGGCGCCTACGCACAGGAGCTACCGCCTATTCAAAATTTCTCGCCATTGGACTATGATGGTGAAAATCAGAATTGGGCTATTTCCCAAGGCTCGGACAATCACATCTATATAGCGAATAATCACTCCTTATTAGAATATAATGGAGTGAATTGGCGCAAATATGCATCTCCCAATAACAGCATTATTAGGTCGGTACAAGGAGCCGGTGATCAGATATTTACGGGTCAGTATATGGAATTCGGGTATTGGCAGAAAAACATATTTGGAGAACTCGAATACACCTCGGTTTCTGATGAATTGGAGATTCCAATGGTAGAAGACGAAGAGTTTTGGAATATCATCAGGCTGGGAGATTGGGTTCTTTTTCAATCTTTAGATAGAATTTACAGCTATAATGTTAAAACAAAAGACTTTAAATCAATAGAGGTAAAAGCAACCAAAGCCCAAATGTTTAGGGTTAATGAATCTGTATATTTTCAAAATCAAGATAAACATGTTTTTAGGATAGAAAATGGTGAGCCCGTGGTGGCAATAGATGCTCAGGTATTGGGAAGCAAAAATGTTGTTGGTATGTACAGCGAGTTGAATACCCTTGTGGTCATACTGGATGATGCCACATTTCTGGAGATATCAAATACAGAAGTCAAACCCAGAGACATCCGGCTATTAAAATCAAAGGGGGATGTTGTCGTTTACGCTACCAATAAGTTAAAGGATGGATCTTATATTTTAGGAACGATATCAGATGGTATTTACCACATAGATTCCAACAACTATCTGATGCGAATTATAAATAGAAGGAATGGCCTCAATAATAATACAATTCTGTCAGTCTTTCAAGATGCGGATGAGAACCTTTGGCTAGGTTTGGATAATGGAATAAGTGTGGTTAACTTGAAATCTCCTTTTAATGAATACATTGATAATAATGGAGAATTGGGGTTGGTGTATGCATCTAAGGTATTTGGCAATAAGCTTTATCTAGGCACAAATCAAGGCTTGTTTGTTAGTGATTTAGAGGGTGGTCAGGAGTTTGAGTTGATACGTGGTACCGAGGGGCAGGTATGGAGTTTGGATGCATTTGATGGCTATCTGCTTTGCGGGCATAATAACGGTACTTACTTAATTGAGAATGGTAATGCCGAATTAATATCTTCATTTCCGGGTACATGGGGCATAAAAAGACTTAAAGGCCGACCCGATTTGTTTCTACAAGGTAATTTTAATGGTATGTCTATTCTGGAAAGAAAAGGTGGGGACTGGTCTTTTAGAAACAAATTAGAAGGCTTTGATATCTCCACACGTTTTTTTGAGTTGATTGATGATTATAAAGTTCTAGTAAACCATGAGATTAAAGGACTTTACAGTTTATTAATAGACGATAATTTTAGAAAGGTTGATGTAGTAGAAACACATTCTCAAATGGGATATGGCTCAAGTCTCGTTTCTTATAATGACAAAGTGGTTTATTCAAGTGTTAACGGCGCTTTTGTCAAAGAAAGTGGTCGTCTTAGTTTTAAACCAGATTCGGTGCTAAATAACCTTCTAATTGAACGAGCCGGTGGTATAACCAGTATAGCCATGCCAGATAAGGCAGTAAATAGACTTTGGTATTTTACCAAAAATGGACTGTCTATCGTTTCGCCAGAAGTTTTTTCCAAATCGTTAACGATTACATCGATTCCTATTCCATCTTTTTTTAGGAGAAGCTTAGGCGTTGCGGGTTTTGAGAACATTAGTAGAATTTCCGATAACAAGTATGTGATAGGTATTTCTAACGGTTTTGTTACGCTTGACTTAGCTAAACGAAAAGAAGCAGAGTATCTAATAGAGATTTCTGGAATAAAAAGTGTTTCCGCTTTGGAGGAACCCACTTTGGTTCCTTTACCCAGTAGCACTAAGGAATTTGATTTTGAAGCGAACTCTCTTGTTTTCTCCTATGCTGTACCCCAGTATGAAAAGTATGCGGAAGTAAGCTACCAATACCGGCTTGCGGGCTTGTTTCAAGAATGGAGTGATTGGAGTGTTAATCCAACAGTAAGTTTCAATAATCTAGCCTATGGGGATTATGTTTTTGAAGTCAGGGCTAAAATCGGAAATACGATTACTAGTAATGCAGCTACCTACGCATTCAAGATTAATAAACCATGGTATTGGTCCATAACAGCTTTGATATGTTATGTTGCATTGGCACTAGCTTTCTTTTTAGGTATGCACAAGACGTATAAATCGTACTACACACAAAGGCAGGGGAGAGTTTTAGCGGAGGAGAAGAAAAAACTTAAACGAAAAAAACTAAAAACCGCCAAAGAACTTGCGGTATTGAAAAATGAAAAACTTAAGGTGGAGATTGACAGTAAGAATAGAGAATTGGCAATCTCCACGATGAGTATCATAAAAAAGAATGAATTTTTAAATAGTATTAAAGATAAATTAGCAACAGCTGCTAATCCTACCCAAATAAAATCAGTCATTAGAACCATAGATAAAAACATAACTAATGATGACGATTGGGAATTTTTCGAAGAAGCCTTTAACAACGCTGATAAGGATTTCTTTCGTAGACTTCAGGAAAAACACAAAGAATTAACACCGAACGACTTAAGATTATGCGCTTATCTTAGATTAAACCTGTCTTCTAAGGAGATAGCTCCTTTGTTGAACATATCAATAAAAAGTGTAGAAGTCAAAAGATATCGTTTGCGTAAAAAGATGAATTTAGCACATGAAGCTGGATTGACAGAGTATATTCTGTCGTTCTAAACCATACACTTCTACTTTTAACCACAACACAACCACAACATCACCACTACATGAAGGAATTGGCTGTAGGATTCTATTTCGTGCTTATTTCTTGAAAAAGGGTTATTTCGCAGCTTATGCCACTTAAATATTATCATATTATCAATTAATGGCAGCTTTAATTATCAATGTAGTATTTTTGTATAGGTGTAGATATGGTTAAGAAAATTATAATGTCCATACATTTGAGGATAATTAAAACTTATCTACAAAATGAGACGTGCCATCTTTATTATTATAGCATTACTTTGTACGACCCTCGGGTTTTCCCAAACCAAAACGGTAACGGGTACCATTTCCGATGCCTCGGGGTTTATTCCTGGTGTAAACATCGTGGCCAAAGGGACAACGAATGGTGTAGTCACCGATTTTGACGGTAATTATGAAATATCAAACGTTACATCTGACGCGGTATTGGTATTCAGTTATCTGGGATACAAGACGGTTGAAATTGTTGTAGGGCAACAGGATGTTATTAATGTTTCAATGGAAGAAGATACCCAAGCCCTAGATGAGGTTGTTGTTGTCGGATATGGAACGCAACGAAAAAGTAATGTTGTTGGATCAGTGGTGAGTGTTGAGGTAAATGAAGCAACAGCAGTGCCAACAACAAACGTTTCGGAAATGCTGCGTGGTAGAGCTGCAGGTGTCCAAGTTAATTTAGGAGATGCAAGACCAGGAGGTACATCGAATATAGTCATTAGAGGAAATGTCTCTGTTGCACCCAATGGTAATTCGCCATTAATAATTGTGGACGGTTTGCCATTTGATAATTTAAATGACGTGGCGCCGGATGATATTGCTAATATTGAAATTCTTAAGGATGCATCTTCCACGGCTATTTATGGTTCAAGGGCATCAAACGGTGTAATTTTAGTCACAACCAAACAAGGTAAATTAGGTAAGTCAACTATTAATTATAATGGGTATACCACCATTCAAACCGTGACCAGAAACTTTAATTTGTATGATGGCTCTCAGTTTATCGATTTAAGAAGAGAAGCCAATAGAAATAGATTTACAGGAGATTACCTAAGGGACGAAAACATATTCAGTCCTTTTGAACTAGATGCGATTGAAAATAGGGAGTTTGTTAATTGGGAAGATAATGTGCTACGAGATGCATTAATTCAAAGTCATTCCTTAAGCTTTTCTTCAGGAACGGAGAAGACGAAAATATTTTCAAGTCTTAATTATTTTTCTCAAGAAGGTATTATTCCAAACTCAGGTTTTGATCGAGGTACCTACAAGTTAAACCTTGAGCACGCGGTTACTGATAAATTAACCTTCAGGGGTATTTTTAATTATCAAAATGCCACCCAAGATCAAGAAACCGGTGGTTTGAATTTTACTACTATTACGCCATTGGCTAAACCTTTTACAGAGGATAATGAGCTAATAAAATTTTATTTGGGTTCTTCAATTACAGCAGTAAATCCACTGTGGGACCAGCGAGAGTCTACGGATAGAACAAAAATTAATCTTACTGACATTAATCTTAACTTGACTTATGATTTTAATCCGAATTTGAGCTATACCTTAAATACGTTTCTTAGAAACCGGAATACCAATAGAGGTATATACAGGTCTTCATTACATTCTGCAGGAGATGAGGGAATAGGAGGCATTGGTGTACTTGCGAATACACTTTTTAAGCAGGTATTGATAGAGAATATTATCAATTATAATCCGCAGCTTGGGGAAGATCATAATTTGGACATAACTGGTGTTCAGGCTTTTGACCAGCAGTCTAACGAATATACTCAATTAGATAAGTCAGGTTTCACCAATAATGCACTTGGCTTTAACGGAGATGCTACCACGCTACTCGCAAATGTCAGAAATGTTTCTGAACGAAGGCTTCTTTCCTTCTTGGGGCGGGTACGTTATGGATATTTGGATAGGTATTTATTGGAGGCTACTGCGAGAGCAGATGGAGCTTCCGTATTCGCAGCCAATAATAAATGGGGATTTTTTCCAGCGGTTTCTTTGGCATGGAAAGCACACGAGGAGACATTCATACAGAATATAGAAAGTATTAATGAATTAAAATTTAGGGTGAGTTATGGAGCAACGGGTAACCAAGGAATTAATTCTTTGGAGTCTCTCGGTGTTGCTGATGACAGGCCTTACGTTTTTGGAGGTGAAACGGTAGGTGGGTCAACTGCTTCATCGCGTTTACCTAATCCGAATTTAAAATGGGAAACTACCACAACTTTGAATACGGGTGTGGATTTTAGATTATTCAACAACCTATTTGAGGGTACGGTAGAGTATTACAAAGCAAATACTACCGATTTATTGTTGGATAGAGCCATTGCTGGTACTACAGGTTTTAACGTAATTCGATTTAATGTTGGAGAATTGCAAAACCAAGGACTGGAAGCATCCTTAAATACAAACTTTGTAAGAAAGGAAAATTTTAGCTGGACCATGGGTCTTATTTTCTCAAAGAATAGAAATGAGGTCATTTCGCTTACCGGCGAAACTGATGATAATGGAAACCCTATAGACATCAACGATAGTTCTGGAAGACGACTCTCTGTAGGCCAATCAATTAATAATATTTGGTTGCCGAAGTACGATGGGATCTATCAGGAAGGGGATGATATCGCTAGTTCGGGAGATCCATTGGCACAACCTGGAGATGTAAGGGTAGTAGATCAAGATGGTAACGGACAAATAGACAATAGAGATAACGTTTTTACAAACACAGATCCAGATTGGTTTGGGTCCATTACAAATACGTTTAAGTATAAAGATTTTGAGCTTTTCGCTGATGTTTATATCGTACAGGGCGCAACCAGACTGAATACCGTGCTTGCAAATGGTGAATTATGGAAAGGCGCTATAAACGGAATAAGAAGTAAATATTATACTCCGGAATTTCCATCTACTGAATATCCAAGACCAAAACCGGATACGCATCTTCATCTTTTCCCTTTTGCAGTAAGAGATGCGTCCTATTTAAGGTTAAGAACACTGACATTAGGCTATAATATTCCTACCGAGGTCCTTTCAAAAATTGGTTTAAAGAGTGTTAAGCTTTATGCTACAGGTACTAACTTATTTACGTTTACCGATTTTAGATCATATAGCCCTGAACAAAATCCAATTAATAATGACAATGGAACCTCGTTTCCTGAAACAAGAAATATTACGATTGGAACGAATATAACATTTTAAGAAACTAGCGATGCCCTACCCATCCATTGACTCAGCGAGTGCTTTTATATGTGGTTTGG
>CBDUKC010000168.1:0-6924 GCA_965367705.1 uncultured Maribacter sp.
CTGCAGCAAATATGAGCGGAGCTCTTTGGTTTGCCGAAGGTTTTACTAGCTATTACACCAATCTTATTCTTTGTAGAGCGGGACTTATGTCTGCTGAGGAATATGTAGAAGGTTTAACAGGGACCTTTAATTATGTTTGGAATTCGCCGGCAAGGCAATTCTTCAATCCTATTGAAATGAGCTTTCAGGCACCTTTTGTAGACGCGGCTACTTCGGTAGATCCTGTGAATAGGGAAAATACGTTTATATCATATTACTCCTACGGTAGTGTTCTTGGTTTGGCACTGGATTTATCCTTAAGGGAAAAGGGTTTGCTTCTAGATGATTATATGAAACTTGTTTGGCATACCTATGGTAAAAGCGAAACACCGTATACTATAGCGAACCTTCAAGAAAGTTTAAATAGGTATGCTGGGAATAATTTTGGAGATGACTTTTTCAACAAGTACATCCACACCAGTGGAATGCCGGACTACAAACAACTTCTTGCCTCACATGGCGTACTCTTACAACAAAATCAAGACCAAGCTTACTTTGGTTCCGCTGCGAAAATTAATGATGATTTGAACGGCGTTCTTACTAGCAATCCAAAAATTGGAAGCCCGGCCTACAGTGCCGGCTTGGACAACAACGATGTAATAACCCGTATCAACGGAAAACCCTTTACTAACGGACAGTCGTTTGACGATTTTATAAAAACCCTAAAGGTAGGCGACTCTCTCAATATAGCGTTTGAGCGTTATGGCGATAAGAAAACTACGCTTGTTACATTGGGGTCGGACCCTGAATACAAACTAACACTGATGGAAAAAGAAGGGGAAGCACCTAGTAAAAATATCCTTCAAAAGCGAACTGCATGGTTAAAAAGAGATTAATCAAAGTAAACGCATTCAAATAACGTTTTTATCTCTCACTAAAAATTATAAAAAAAGCCATACATCATGTATGGCTTTTTGTTTTGTTGTGCACATGAGGCCGGTTTAATCAGCCAACACAATTACTTTATTATCCTTTAGTTCAATAGTTCCGCTGGCAATAGCTAAAATAGTCTTACCACTTGCATCCTTTGTGAACTTATCCTCATGCTCCTCGTCCAAGGTTATAGTACCTTCAACCTTTACGTTACCTTGCTGTAATAAGGAAACAACAGGTGCGTGGCCTTGTAGCATTTGAAACTCCCCATTTATTCCAGGAACGGTTACCGATTTAACTTCTCCTGCAAATAAGGTTGCTTCTGGCGATACGATTTCTAAATACATATTTTAATAGTATTACGTAATGAGTACTAATTAAGCCTCAGCCAACATTTTTTCACCAGCTTCCATAGCTTCCTCGATGGTTCCTTTAAGGTTGAAAGCTGATTCTGGTAAATGATCAAGCTCACCATCCATAATCATATTAAAGCCTTTGATAGTTTCCTTAATATCAACAAGAACACCTTTAAGACCTGTAAACTGCTCCGCTACGTGGAAGGGTTGAGAAAGGAAACGTTGTACACGTCTTGCCCTACCTACAGCTAACTTATCTTCCTCGGATAGTTCTTCCATACCTAAGATGGCAATAATATCCTGTAATTCCTTATAACGTTGTAGAAGCTCTTTAACTCTTTGAGCACAAGCATAGTGATCTTTACCTAAAATCTCTGCTGTTAAAATCCTTGATGTAGAATCCAATGGATCAACTGCTGGGTAAATACCTAACTCAGCAATCTTTCGAGATAAAACCGTTGTCGCATCCAAGTGAGCAAACGTTGTTGCCGGAGCTGGATCCGTTAAATCATCCGCAGGTACGTAAACCGCCTGTACAGATGTAATAGAACCTCTTTTTGTTGATGTAATACGCTCTTGCATGGCACCCATTTCGGTAGCTAAAGTAGGCTGATACCCTACCGCTGATGGCATACGACCTAAAAGTGCCGATACCTCTGATCCTGCTTGAGTAAAACGGAATATGTTATCTACAAAGAATAATACATCTTTTCCTTGACCTTCACCTGCACCATCACGGAAGTACTCCGCAATAGTCAAACCAGAAAGGGCAACACGTGCACGTGCTCCTGGTGGTTCGTTCATTTGTCCGAATACGAAAGTAGCTTTAGAGCCTTTCATTGCCTCTTTGTCTACTTTGGATAAATCCCATCCGCCTTCTTCCATAGAATGCATGAAATCATCTCCGTATTTTATAATACCCGACTCTAACATCTCACGCAGTAAATCGTTCCCTTCACGTGTTCTTTCACCAACACCTGCGAAAACAGAAAGACCACCGTGACCTTTTGCTATGTTATTTATTAATTCCTGAATCAATACAGTTTTACCAACACCGGCACCACCGAACAATCCAATTTTACCACCTTTTGCATAAGGCTCAATTAAATCGATTACCTTGATACCTGTGAATAATACTTCTGTGGATGTTGTTAAATCCTCAAATTTTGGCGCTTCGCGGTGAATTGGAAGTCCATCTTTACCTGCTTTAGGCAAATCTCCCAAACCATCGATGGCATCTCCAATAACGTTGAACAAACGGCCATAAACATTATCACCAACAGGCATTTGTATTGCAGCTCCTGTCGCAACAACATCAGTTCCCCTACTTAAACCATCGGTAGAATCCATAGATATGGTTCTAACCGTATTTTCCCCAACGTGAGATTGTACCTCCAATACCAATATGGACTTGTCCTTATTGATGATTTCCAAAGAATCATATATTTTCGGAAGGTCTGCTCCTGATTGAAACTCTACATCAACCACGGGGCCAATGATTTGCGAAACTTTACCTGTAACTTTTGACATTACTATTCTGTTTATGTATTGCGTTTGAACTAAGCTTGAAAATGCTATCATTTTCAGGCTGCAAAGATATGTTTTTTCATTTTAAACGAAAATTGTTTTTATGGCTTTTTTAAAAACAAGAAAGGCGCTCTATGAGCGCCTTTAAAATCATATGATAACAGGTTTACTATTGTAAAGCAGGAGAATAATTTGTTGGATAATCACCAACATTTACAAAATTTCCTGAAGCTTCAAAATTACTTCCGTAGGTCGCATCAATCGCTTTCATGAATTCATTTGCTAAAAGGGCATAACCCCTAGACGTAGGATGGAAACCATCTAGACCGAACGAGCCACCCGTTACTAAATTTGCGGTTAGCGTAAAATTACCACTCGTAATACCCCCATTCGCTAATTGATCAAGTAAGGTATTTGCATCTACCAATGCCAGACCAGCTTGACTGGCAGCTCCTTCAATAATATCGTTGAAGGCTGCAACTGCCGTAGCAATTTCTTCTTGTTCACTTGGTACTAAAACCCATTTATCAGCTAGTGGTATTGCTACCCCATTAACCGTAAGCGGATTGCCAGGCACTGCAAGTGTTCCTATAAATGATGCTGCAGGTAATACCAATAAATCAGCTGCTGTAGCTTGTCTATATTTAGGTAATCCGGCAAATGCTGGGTTAATTGCACCTAAATCCGTTAGACTTTCATCCTCTATGACCACGGCATTATCAGGGGCAGCAGCAAAAGCTATAGTTCTTGCATCCAACTCTTCTTGCGTAAACAGCCCAGTACCTGCCAATGCGGCAAACGCAGCCTGTAACCCTCCGTTATAAGGAGCATAAGCAGCATTTACTGCACTAGCAGTTGCTGCATCTAAAGGAACAGGATTATAAGGAACTGTAGTAAAATGCGGTACACTCCTTACATCTGGAATATTAGCAACCACACCACCTGCACCACCTGCAGTGAGCGTAGCTATTAAAGCACCATAAGTACCATCAAAACCAACACCTGGGGCTCCAGAGACAGGTGTGATAGGATTTGAACCGTCGCCACCAGTTAAGGCATAGCCTAATACATCATTATTTCCAATCCATAACGAAAAAAAAGTTGGGGATTGTGCCATAGCGTCTCCCAACATGGTTGCCGTAGGACTAGAAGCCATCCTGATAAAATATGGATTAGCCAAACCAAGGCTTAGATTTCCTAAATTACCATAACCATCAAATAATAGATGAAAGCTTTTGGCACCAGGCACACCCATATTATTAAAGGGACCCGTAGGATTATTCAACACTATATCGGTTGTGACGGTCACAGGACCTATCACCGATTCTAAAGGTACTGGTCCAGAACCGCCAAATACAAGTCTAGGATCTGCAATTCTAGCACCGCCAGCAGCAAGACCACCAAAATTATCACTCGTTAAAGGCTGAGTAAAGTCACCGCCGCCCACCAACGCAAACTTTTGCGATAAGATATTTGGTAATGAGTTTTCTTGAGATGCTATAAATAAAGAACCATCTGTAAAACCTGCGGTTAGCGAATTTCCTAAAGAAACAAAGCTAGAAAAATCGGCAGAACCCGCTGTTAATGCAGGTAACGGATCAGGCTCTATAATGGGATTCAAATCTACATCTTCCGGGTCATTACAATTCGTAAAGAAAAGTAGTGCGGAAGCAAAAAATATGTATTTAAAATTTTTCATGTCAAATAGTACTTTGATGTTAATTTAGTTGTTGATGATCCAAGACACATAGTAAATAGAACCTATAAATCCAGTTCCGAATGCCGTAAAGTATTCATCACCTAGGAGGTTGTTGGCTCCTGCTTTAAACGTAGATTTGATACTTGGTACACGGTAGTTTATCTGCGCATCCACTACATGAAATTCAGGAATGATTCCATTACCAAACGTAGCTTCCCAGTAGTAGTCATCGCTAAACCTATAGTTTACATTAAAGCCAAAGTTGTTGAACAACTCGTCATTACCAAAGGATGCCTTAAACTGATGTTCAGGTGTGTTGAACTGTACTTGAAAATCAGGATTTGCCGCACGGTCAAAATCCAGTTTTGTAAAGGTATAACTACCACTTAAATCAAAATCACCGAATACCTTGGTACTCAATCCTAATGCGGCTCCGTAAGAAGAGATGTCTGCATCAGAATTCGTATAGGCTTGGTATGTTACTGTATCGTCGTTGGCTAAAGCTGCCAAAGAAAGTGAATTGTCGCCAACAGTACCATATAATGGCGCAAGAACGTTCTCGGGAGAAATAAAATCTTGATATTGATTATAGTAGGTACTAAAATCTATAACCAATTTGTCCAATTTGCCTCGGTAGCCTATCTCATAAGAAGTTACCTGTTCTGGCTGTACTACATTAGGATTACCAACTTCAATATCCGCCGGATTGCCGCTAGCGGCAAATCGTTGCAAGGATGCTGCAGAAAATGAATTCTCGTAGGCAGCCCTACCTGTTTGGGTAATGGTAGCTGGCTGGCCTAACATCTGCCCACCACCGCTCACATCATAGGAATCGGTATAGCGATCCAAGTTATCGGGAGCCGCACCAACCAAAATAGCCCTACCGGCATTAAGGCCGATGAACAAATCCTGTGTCGATGGGTTTCTGAAACCTGTTTGTACTGAGGCTCTAACATTATGGTTTCTATTGACCGTATATCCCGCTGAAATCCTAGGCGAAAAGAAACCATCAAAAAACTCATTTTTATCATAACGTACGGAACCAGTAAGCTTTAAGCTCTGCTCTCCAGCAAGTTGAATATTTTTTTGAATCTGCGTGTACAAGCCAAACTCATTGTAATTTATGGGGCCGTCGACATCCGTATAAATAGTGCCAAAAGAGTTTAACTGAAACTGACGAAAGGAGCCTCCGACCTGCACTTCGGCCCAATCCCACAAATGCCCAAAGTTATAATTTGCATCCGCATGGTAGTATTTAGATGCATCTGCAAATCTTGAACCTGTAGTTAAATCAGGGTTTTGTGTTACGCGGTCAAATGCTGCCTGAAATTCAGGAGTTCCCGGCAATATGCGTCCAGATTCAGCTTGTGCCCTTGCTGCTGCATGTGCCTGCGCTTCTGTGGCACCCCCTAAGGTGGCTTGTGCGAATGTTCCCGCATATTCACCAAACCACTGTGGGTCCTCTTTCCATGATCGGTTAATGTTAACCGCGGTAAACACCATGTCATAAGAATCACCTGCCTTATCTCCTACCATATATCCCCTAACAAAGAAGTTATCGTTCTTAACTTCGAACTTATGTTGCTGTTGAAAGAAATTTTTAATATTGTAGCGGTTAGTACCTTGGTAAATAGTATTACCCGTACCTACTTTACCAACATAGGAGAGTTCCAAATTATTTCCTTCGATTGGGCGGTAGTAGAGGCCCCAATCCGTTTTGATACTTCTAGCGGTATAATCTGTCAAATCACTTTCATTATAGCCCGTTCTACTTACATTTACTGAAGGGACTAAAGCACTCGCGCCAGCTGGCAAAACCCCCAGACTCTCTAGCGTGACAGCTACACCGTTAATATTAGTAGAAACCAAATCACCGTACACGTTAGTACCATCATAATCTAAATCGGCCCTTGTTTGTCCAGGTTTAAATCTATCCACTTCGCTGTTCGCAGCCCAATCGGTACCGTCTAAATAGCCAAAGTTCCATTTTACGGCAAATTTTTCACTAAACTTGTGTGCGGCACGTATACCAACATCTGTATACGAATTGGTTCCTGCGGCTTCTTGTGAAGTAACTCCTTGTTTAATCGATGCGCTTATCCCTTGATAATCAAAAGGACTTTTACTACGCATAAAAAGAATACCGTTAAAGGCATTTGCACCATATAATGCGGAAGCCGCCCCAGGCAGCAATTCAACACTTAATACATCTGGCTCTATCAAACCCGCTAAGTTTCCAATAGGGAAGTTCAAGGCCGGCGTAGAATTATCCATGCCATCTACCAACTGCATAAAACGCGTATTCGCAAAGGTGGCAAAACCTCTGGTGTTTACAGATTTAAAGGTCAAACTGTTGGTATTCACATCTACACCTTTCAAATTCTCCAAACTACCATAGAAATCGGCAGAAGCGGTATTCTTAATCGCTTC
>CBDUKC010000169.1:0-6905 GCA_965367705.1 uncultured Maribacter sp.
AGCTGTCACTTCGAGTGATTTTCATGACCTTTTTGGGAATGAAAATAGTATCGAGAAGCGATTGCTTAGGTCAGATTATCGTCTTCCATGGGATCATCCGATATTATTCCACAATTCTCCTTATTTTTAAAATTATCCACATAGCTTTGCAGCAGCACTAAAAAGCCGCTTGTATGTCCGTATTTACCGACTTTAAAATCAACAACATGCTATTGAGAGCCCTTTCAGATTTAGGGTTTGATACACCAACACCTATTCAAGAGCAGGCTTTTCCTGTGGTCATGAGCGGAACAGATGTGGTGGGGATTGCTCAAACAGGAACGGGAAAGACCTTTGCTTATCTACTGCCTATTCTTAATGCTCATAATTTTTCAAAAGACATACACCCTAAGACCATGATACTCGTACCTACACGAGAACTGGTGGTACAGGTCGTAGAAGAAGTGGAGAAACTAGGTAAATACGCCTCTGTTCGGGTTTTGGGAGTCTATGGCGGCACTAGCATGAACAAGCAAAAAGAGGCTTTGGCCTTAGGAACGGACATCATCGTAGGAACACCAGCACGACTTTATGATTTGGTCTTGTCTAGAGCCTTACAGCTAAAGAATATAAAAAAATTGGTCATCGATGAGGTAGATGTGATGTTGGATTTAGGGTTTCGATTTCAGCTCATCAATCTTTTTGAACTGTTGCCGAATCGCAGACAGAACATCATGTTTTCAGCTACCATGACGGAGGATGTGGAATTGCTGATAAACGACTTTTTTGCAGGAGTGGAAAAAATATCGGTGGCCGTCAGCGGAACACCATTGGAAAATATAGCTCAATCCGTATACGCCGTTCCTAATTTTTACACCAAGGTCAATTTGTTGGTACATCTGTTACAAGATGCTGAGGTATTTCATAAGGTATTGGTCTTTGTATCCAGCAAGCGCACTGCCGATTTGTTGTTTCAGGAATTAGCTGAATTTTTTAGCGAAGAAATCTGTGTGATACATTCCAACAAGACGCAGAATTATAGAATGCGTTCCATTAATCAGTTCGATTCTGGCCATAATAGAATTTTAGTCACGACAGACGTGATGGCCCGTGGGTTGGATTTAGATGAAATTTCCCATGTGATTAATTTTGATACACCGGCTTTCCCAGAAAATTATATGCACCGGATAGGAAGAACCGGTAGGGCAGAGAAGGAAGGAAAATCAATACTCTTATATACTGAAAACGAGAAAGAAGCCAAAGAGGCAATTGAGAACCTTATGGTGCATGAAATTGATGCGGTTGCACTTCCTGAAGCTGTTGAAATCTCAAAACGATTAACGAGAGATGAACAGCCCAAGCGCATAGAGCACGAGAATCCATTACGTCAAAACGAGGACGAACGTGGTGCAAGCTTTCACGAAAAATCTGCTAAGAATAGCAAAGAGAATCAAGGAGGATCATACAAACGCATCATCAAAAAGAAATACTCTAAGCCTAAAACCAGAGGCGATAAGAACTTTGGTAAGAAAGGGAAAAAACGATAGTGGTTTATTGAAATGATGATTCAAGGTTTAGTGTTTGCAGGTGGTCTTTCCATAAAATTAGAATATAACTCGCGTTTGCTTTCCAATTAGCATTCGTCGTGTCCTAGCGTACGTAACAAAGCTGGAAGATTATTTAATATCCGAATCCTAAGGTTTAAAACCTCGGAACTAAAAGTCATACAAGACAAGGTCGCGTAATAGTAAAGTACTCTTTTTCGCTGCTTTCTAAACCTTCTTTACTAGCGCTTAAGTTGTTTTGTGCATAACTCCAATTTGCTATCTTGCATAAGGGTCACTTTTGTACTCTAATTTTTTTTGTATTAAATAGCGAAGTACGTTATGCGCAAATTGTTGGTTACGCTTTGTTTTGTTTTTGTTTTTCTATCGGCGCAAGCACAGGCCGATGTTGAAATTCGTGTAAATCTTCAGGGATATCAGTCCGAAATGCCAAAGGTGGCACGAATTCTAAGTCATAAGTCTTTAAAAAAACCCACACTCGTACTTAAAACTAAACAAGGTGCTGTGGTAACGGAGTATAAGGCCAAACGCGAAAAAACGGCGTGGCATCCTTTTTCTCATTATTATACGGTAGATTTTTCTGTATTACAGGAGCAGGGCACTTATTATTTGGAGTTAAAGGGAAGTGAAACCAAAAGTCACAGTTTTAAAATTGGCACCTACCCCAATTGGCAAGAGGACGTCGTCGATTTTATACGTACTCAACGTTGTGGATTTAATCCACATACCAAGAAATTTTGTCATCAAAAAGACGGGCTAAGTTTTTTTGGGCTACAAGCGGATTCTACCCGTATTGACGCCACGGGTGGCTGGCATGATGCCGGTGACCAATTAAAGTATTTGATTACCAGCAGCAATACCGCGGCTAGGTTACTTATGGCCTTCCAGATGCAACCGGAAAAATTCAAGGATGTTGTGAATGCTAGGGGCTTGGAAGGCAGTAATGGCCTCCCCGATATTTTAGATGAAGCAAAATGGGGCTTAGAATGGATATTGAAACTACATCCAAGTCCGAACGAATTATACCATCAAGTAGCGGATGATCGAGACCATCGCGGGTTTAAGCTCCCCCATGAAGAAAATGCCGACTACGGATGGGGAGCTAATAGTTTTAGACCGGCATATTTTGCTACAGGAGAACCTCAGGGACTTTCCAAGTACAAAAGTAAGGCTACGGGCATTGCTAATTTAGCAGGTAGGTCTGCCGCTACCTTGGCTTTGGGCTATGAAGTATTTAGCAAAGTGAAGAAGTATGAGGTCTTTGCGGAGCAATGTATTACAGCAGCTTTGGAGCTATATACCATGGGACAGAAGCAGGAAGGCTACCAACAAGGCAATAGCTTTGGCGCCCCTTACCGTTATGAGGAAAACACATGGGCGGATGATATGGAGTGGGCAGCAGCTAAATTGTACAAGATTACCAAAAAAGATAAGTATTTAAAAGATGCACGCAACTATGCCAGAACCATCGGCGCTTGGTCGTGGATGGAGCGCGATACCGCCAGCCATTATGAAATGTACCCCTATGTAAATATGGGGCATTATGCCCTTTGGGAAGTTGGTTCGGAAGCCGATAAAATAGAAACTGCTGCCTATTTTCAACAAAATCTGGAAAAAATTCAAGCACGTGCCGAGACAAATCCTTATGGTGTGGGGCATTTGTTTATATGGTGCTCCAACAATCTTGCTGCTGCCGTAGCTACCCAAGCCATGCTCTTTGAGGAAATGACCGGTTCCAAAAAATACCGTTCACTCATGCAGTACCATGTAGATTGGTTATTGGGCGTAAATCCGTGGAACACGAGCATGATTACCGAAATTCCTGAAAACTCGGATACCCCTGTAGATGTACACATGCCCTTTTGGCGTATTAATAAAGAAAAAGTAAAGGGGAGCTTGGTAGACGGTCCGTTGTGGTCTACGATCCATACGGACATGATCGGAATACAGCTGGCCGAACCTGATGAATACGCCCATGTGCAGCCAAAACATATTAAATATCATGATGATTGGGCCGACTATAGCACCAACGAACCTACCTTAGACGGCTCGGCAGAGTTACTGCTTATTCTAACTCTATTGAATAGTGATTAGAAAACTACTTTTTTTGTGCTGTCTGTGCTATGGATTATCCCTTGGAGCGCAGCAGGTATTCGACACCCATGGCACTTTGCTGCGGTCGGACACGATACAAAAACAAATCTATCTCAGTTTTACCGGTCATGAGTATGATGAGGGATTTGCCCATGTGTTGCAGGTGTTGGAAAAGCACCGTGTCAAAGCTTCGTTTTTCCTCACAGGAGATTTTGTGCGGAACCATAAAAAGAGCATTAAAAAATGGTCCCTGGCCGGACATTTCATCGGAGCCCATTCCAATAAGCACTTGTTGTATAACGATTGGGACAACAGGGATAGCTTGCTGTATTCCCCTAATGAAATAAAGAGCGATATTGCTGATAATCTAATGGAATTGAAAACCTTGGAAATTACACCAAGCTATTTTATGCCGCCCTATGAATGGTATAATGCCGAAGTTGTACAGCTCGCCGCATCTTTGGGACAGACCACGGTCAACTTTTCGCCTGGTACGCGCTCCAATGCGGATTATACTACCCCAGAAATGACTAATTATGTGTCAAGTCCTCAGATTCTAGAGAGCATTTATGCCTTTGAAAGGGAACAAGGTATGAACGGTTTTCATCTCCTCATTCATCCCGGAACAAGTCCACAAAGAAAAGATAAACTATACCTTCACTTAGAAACGCTTATTCAATATTTTAAAGAGAAAGGGTATAAGTTTGGGAGATTTTGAAATGTATCCATAGCTTTTCTCTTGAAGCCAATAGCGCACTTGAGCTGCCAATTAACACAATGTGATTTACTGGGCTTAAGACTCTTTTTTAATCAACCTATCCAACAAATCCCGTACCTTTTTACTATCCCAATCCGCTGCCCCTTTTTCCTTAACAACGATTTTGCCTTCGCTATCGATGATATAGTTGGTAGGTAAACTGTTGGAATCTAGTGCTTCAGGGGTTTGCATATTTGAAAAATAAATGGGTAGTGTAAATCCTTTCTTGTCTATAAACCGCTGCACCACTTCAGGATCTTCGTTTGTAAGTAGCATAAAATTTAGTTGGTCACCATAAGCGGAATATAGTTTTTGGATACTAGGGAGTTCGGCAATACAAGGCGGACACCATGTGGCCCAATAGCTAATAAAACTCACCTTGCCCTTACCAATTGAAATTGATTTATGATCCCCATGTACATCCCTAAGTTGATACTCAAAAGGGGGTATTTGGGTCTGTTCGTTTTCATCCATGGCAGAAGGTGAGAAAACAAACATCTTCAACTGATTGACTGCAACCTGGATTGGTGTTCTCGTTTGGGGAATGAGTAACAGCACTATAAATAGTCCAAAAAGTAGATTACTAAGGGAAGGTCTTTTACGTTTCATAGCAGTAATAGTAGTAAAAGGTAAGGAAACCTTTCTGTAAACACCAAATTAACCATTTAATACCTATTCACTGTCGCTCATTGACTCAAAAGTATCGGTAAAAAGCGTCTATTTTTCGGTAAGCTGTTGGTAGGATCAGTTCTATTCATCGAGTCTTTCCTGCCGGTTGTCTAGATTCTTTACTCAGACCGAAAAACACTGTATTTCAGCGACATAACACTGGTGTTACCCTAGGGTTGCGGTTATCTTTAAGTAACCCAAACGCTTATTATGAAAACTGTTTTAACCTTTTTGTTCATCCTTTTTATAAATGCTGCCACAGTAGCACAACACACAAAAAACCATGATAAAGTTGACACTGTTCAAATGGATGTTGTTTTGGTTACTAGCCTACATGTTTCTATCTCTTTGGAAAAAGTTAGGATGGAAACGGAAGATAAGCTAGTCCGTTTATACCGACATCAAAATTCTAGAGTTAAAAAGGCCTTATCTTTCAAAACAAAAAAAGATAGACCAAAGTTGGCCTAGTCTTTGCGTTACTATTGTCAGAAGTATACTCCTGTACTTTTATAAAAACACATCTATGTTTATTTCCATTCTTTTGATCCCTGTTGTTTTACTTGTAGTATATATAGCCCTTGTACCAAAAACAAAAAAGGTACTTCGTCCTATAAAAGTTCGAAGCACCCATAAAAAATTCTAAGGGATATCCCTTAGTCTTTAATTCCTGGCTGTTTTATGGTGTAGTTCTCTTTGCTTTTCGCTTCGTCTACTTGCCTTTTTACGTCCGCTAATAAAGCTTTAGCGTCGTATACGATACCATCCTTTATAGTGTATTTGACACCACCCGCTCTAATCACTTCATTATCATCTGTAAGTTTTACGGCTCCTGTACCGTAAAGTACTTTTAGATTTTTGAGTGGATTTTCCTCAACAACAACAAAATCTGCAAATTTCCCGATGGAAACGGATCCAATT
Source organism: uncultured Maribacter sp. (assembly GCA_965367705.1). GTDB lineage: Bacteria > Bacteroidota > Bacteroidia > Flavobacteriales > Flavobacteriaceae > Maribacter. The sequence goes on from CBDUKC010000169.1 coordinate 5,983, forward strand.
TTATCATCCATTCCTAGGGCTTCCGCGCCATTTAATGTTGCCGCTCGGATTACTTCTAAAGGATGAAAACCTGCCTCCCTTAACAGTTCTAGTTCTCTTATATAGGCAAAACCATATAACTGAAATATAAAGCCCGAATCAGATCCCGCCGTAATTCGGCCGCCTCTATTCTTATATTCGTTAATAAAGGTCATCCAAAGCGAATAGTTCTTTTTCCATGCTACTTCCTGTTCTGTGCCCCAATCGTGCCAGTAAGAGCCATGTGATATTTTACTCGGTTGGTAGAATTCCCATAAAGAGGGTAAGGTATAGTCTTCATGCCATTCTGCCCTTCTAGCGCGCTGCAGGTCCCTGCTAGCCTCATAAATGTTAAACGTAGGGTCTATAGTGAAATCTAATTCCAGTAATTCGTTCATAACTGCATTCCAATGATCGGAATAAGGTTCTGCAGCCTGTTCCCATAGCTTACCAGCGTTTTCAAAACGATGTTGCTCGTTTTGGTAGTTGTAGTCCAAGGGATAATTTTGGACGGTTCTATCATCAAACAAGGCCTCTGGTAGCCCGTACCAATGTTCCATGGAAGTGAGTCCTGCTCTTGCAGAATGTAGCACGTTCCAACGTGCTACGCTCATTTGAGCATGGTGGCAAGCTGAGCCAAGACCTAGCTTTTTGTTCTCATCAAGTGCTGCAGCCATTATTTCTGGTTCTGCTCCAAAAAACTTGATACCATCTGCCCCTTTCTTTGCATTCGCTCTTACCCATTCCCTAGCTTGTTCAGTAGTAGAAATAGGAATGTCGTTTAATGGGTTGAAGGTTTTACTTGTTTGCCCAAAACCGGTATAGGCTAGTATACGTGGTGCTATTATTCCATTTTTAGCACTTTTTCGTTTCAGGTCCATCGCAAAATCAATACCCCTGCCACT
>CBDUKC010000170.1:0-6867 GCA_965367705.1 uncultured Maribacter sp.
TGTGGCACTTCAACATTACCCACTTGGCGCATGCGTTTTTTACCTTTTTTCTGCTTTTCCAATAATTTACGTTTACGCGAAATATCGCCACCATAACACTTGGCAGTAACATCTTTACGCAAAGCTTTCGTAGTTTCTCGTGAGATAATTTTTGCGCCAATGGCCGCTTGAATCGGAATATCAAACTGCTGTCTTGGAATTAATTCTTTTAATTTTTCACACATTTTCTTGCCAATATGTACGGCATTATCTGCATGGATTAATGCGGAAAGCGCATCAACAGGCTGAGCGTTCAACAGAATATCTACACGTACCAGTTTGGAAGTACGCATGCCTATTGGGGTATAGTCAAATGAGGCGTAGCCTTTGGATACGGTCTTTAGACGATCGTAAAAATCAAAAACTATTTCCGCTAAGGGCATATCAAAATTTAGTTCTACACGCTCCGTTGTCAAATAAGTCTGGTTTGTAATCTGCCCCCTCTTTTCTATACAAAGAGACATGACGTTCCCTACAAAATCCGACTTGGTAATAATCGTTGCTTTAATGTAAGGTTCCTCTACGCGATCAATACTCGAGGGGTCTGGTAAATCTGTTGGATTGTTTACGATCAAAGGCGTATTTGGATTTTTTCTGGTAAATGCATGGTAGCTTACGTTGGGCACGGTAGTAATTACGGTCATGTTGAATTCCCGCTCTAAACGTTCTTGAATGATTTCCATATGCAGCATTCCTAAAAACCCACAACGGAAACCAAAGCCTAAAGCTGCACTACTTTCTGGAGCAAATACCAAGGAAGCATCGTTCAGCTGTAATTTTTCCATAGAGCTTCGTAGTTCCTCAAACTCTTCTGTGTCAACGGGATAAATTCCAGCAAACACCATAGGTTTTACATCCTCAAAACCTGCAATGGGATTTTGGGTTGGCTTTGCCGCATCGGTAATTGTATCACCGACCTTTACTTCTCGGGCATCTTTTATTCCGGTAATCAGGTAACCAACATCTCCTGCCTTTATGGATTTTTTTGGCTGCTGGGTTAACTTTAAGGTGCCTACTTCATCTGCAAAGTAATCTTTATCCGTAGCAACGAATTTTATTTTTTGGCCTTTTTTTATTTCACCGTTAATTACCCTAAAATAAGTCTCTACGCCTCTAAAAGGATTATAAACAGAATCAAAGACTAAAGCTTGCAAGGATTCGTCCAAGTTTCCTTTTGGAGCAGGGATTCGTTCAATGATTGCGCTTAGTATTTCTTCTATTCCAATTCCTGTTTTTGCACTAGCAGGAATTACTTCTTCTGCGGTACATCCTAAGAGATCTACGATATCGTCTGTTACCTCTTCAGGGTTGGCGCTTGGCAAATCTACCTTGTTCAATACTGGAATTATCTCTAAATCGTTCTCTAGTGCTAGGTATAGATTGGAAATAGTTTGCGCCTGAATGCTTTGAGCGGCATCTACGACCAATAGGGCTCCTTCACAGGCCGCAATGGAACGGGATACTTCATACGAAAAATCTACATGGCCAGGAGTATCAATAAGGTTAAGAATATAATCCTCGCCTTTATACGTATATTCCATTTGAATAGCATGACTTTTTATTGTAATGCCACGTTCACGTTCAAGGTCCATGCTGTCCAAAAGCTGCTCTTTTTTCTCACGATCCGTAACGGAACCTGTAAATTCTAACAGGCGATCAGCCAAGGTGCTTTTTCCATGGTCAATATGGGCAATGATGCAAAAGTTTCGAATATTTTTCATAGCAATAGGTGCAAATAGGTCTTGTTTACAGTTCACCAACATAGGTGCTTGCAAATTCAGTAGCAAAGATAATCTAATTTACAGCGTAATTTTAGGCTACTTCACTGAAAATATGGTGTATTTGGGCGAATACTCACGTAAGGGAGGATTACATAATTTTTACAGAAAAGCCGTAATATTTCATTAGATTTGATGACCAACCCAGATATGAAGTGAAGTCTTTGCCCCTACTTTTTTTTATGGTCTTTTGTTGTGGCCAAATAGCACTAGCGCAATCCTATGGGCTAATGGGTAAGGTACGCGATCAAAATAACGAGGCTATTCCTTTTGCTTCTGTATTTCTATTGCGTTCTTCAGATTCTGTTTTGGTAAAGGGGACTTCTGCAGATGATTATGGAAATTTTGAACTTACGAATGTCCCTAAGGGTCTTTATTTTTTACAGGCAAGTTATATTGGCTGGGCTTCCAAAAACATGGTGTTGGACATTTCCAATGATGTTACTATCGGCGCCATAATTATAGCACAAGAGTCAGAAGAATTGGAAGAAGTTGTGGTCACCGCGAATAGACCACAAGTAGAACGGAAGGTAGACCGTTTGGTCTTTAACGTTGAAAATACAGTATTATCACAAAGTACATCTTGGGATATTCTAAAACAAACACCTGGGGTAATTGCAATGCAGGACGAATTGCAAATTAGGAACCAAGCCGCTACCGTTTATATTAATGACCGAAAAGTACAACTGTCTGGGGAAGAGGTGAGGAACCTTTTGGAAAACTACCAAGGGGAGAATATAAAATCTGTCGAAGTTATCAGTAATCCACCAGCAAGATATGATGCCGAGGGCGGAGCGGTACTTAACATAATTACGAGTAAGAATATTTCATTAGGTTATAAAGGAAACATCAACACCACCTATACGCAAGGGATTTTTTCAAAGTATAATTTTGCCACCTCACATTTTTACAAGACTAAAAAATTAAATCTTAATATAAGTTATGCATTTGTTCCGAGAAAGGATATCACAAAGCTAACAAGCGAAACAAATTTTATAAACGATACTGGAATCTATTCCAAATGGCTTGCCGATTTTAGCGAGACCAAAAGACTCAGAACACATGTGGTAGGGGCAGTTTTAGATTATCAATTTGATGAAAGAAATGAGCTAAATATTACCTCAAACATACAATTGTCCCCATATAGAGAATACGACAGTAGGCAAAATACGGTAATGTTAAATCGCTTGAATACGGTTGATTCCACGTTTACCACCTTAAGTCCAGAAGATGAGGTAAAGGATAACATCTCTGGAGATCTTACCTATAAGCATAGCTTTAAGGAAAACGGTTCGTTACTAATGAACGGCCATTATACCAAATTTGACCTCTCTCGCATCCAAAATGTCAACTCCAATTATTTTGACCCAGATGGTACATTTATAAGGGACTTTAATTTCTTGACCGATGCCAATCAAGATATAGAAATAGCTACGGCACAGATAGACTACGCTGCAATCTTTGGCTCCACCAATATGGAGGCAGGTCTAAAAGGGTCTTTTATTAGTTCTAGTAGCACATTAGATTATTTTTCGGTAAACAACGGCTTGGTTTTAGACCCCAGCCTGTCCGATAGTTTTTTGTACGATGAAAATGTTTATGCCGCTTACACTAGTTTTTCGCATGATTGGGAAAAGTGGAGTGTAAAAGCAGGCCTTAGGGCAGAACACACTCAAAGCACCGGTACTTCCCTGGCTTTGATGACCATTAACAATTTAGAGTATTTTGAACTGTTTCCTAGTTTTTATCTATTACATAATAGAAATGAAAATCATAGTTTTTCGTTTGACTATTCCAGAAAACTAAGACGACCTCGTTATCAAGATTTAAATCCTTTTCGAACGTTTATAAATGAAAATGATTTCGTGGAAGGGAACCCTAACTTGTTACCCAACTTTAGTAATAACTTCAACCTGAATTATACACTCAATCAAGAATTCTTTTTTGATTTTTATTACCGAGACAATGGTAATTTTATTTCTAGGCTATCTTTTCAGGATAACGAAAATCAAATTTTAAGAGAAATTACACAAAATGTTTTGGAAAGTACCTCTTATGGTTTTGACTTTAACTACGGAAAATCCATCACCAACAATTGGTACTTATATAGCTATATCTCTATTTTTCACGAGGACGAAACCTTTCTGGCCTTAGAGAGTGATAATGTTGCCTTTAAAAATCAATTTGACGGGTTTTATGCAGACATTACAAATTACCTTACCCTTTCAAAAGACGGCACTTTTAAAGGGGAGCTGGGCCTTACCTATCTCTCCGGGTTTTTACAGGGATCTAGTATAATGGAAGAAACGACCAACCTCACCTTTGGACTTCGGAAGTCCTTGTGGAATAGAAGGGCATTAGTTAGTCTCACCGTAAACGATATATTAGGAAAGGCAAATGGACGGGTTGCTTCTAAATATTTAAACCAAGACAATAGCTATCTAATTGTACCTGAGACACAGTACATACGTTTTGGTTTTACCTATAATTTTGGAAATTTCAGATTGGAAGATAACGACCGAGAAATAGATAAGAACGAGCGCGACCGATTAAATTAGGAAGTACTAAGTAAAATATGGTTTAAAAATAACGAATCGCCATTCGAAAAAGGATAATTTATGCCATACACTTTAGCACATGTATTAAAAAGGGTTTTTAAACCCTTGTTGTGTTGCATGCTTTCGGTTTCGTTCATAACTGCTCAAGATTTTGAGGTTAGTGGAACAGTTTTGGACAGTGAGAATAATCCACTTGTTTTTGCCAATGTATTATTAAAATCAACAGAAGGCGAACTTGTAAAAGGAGCAACAACAGATACCAAAGGAATTTTTAGATTGATTAGTGTTACGCCCGGTGAATACCTGCTATTGGCTAGCTATATCGAAAGCAGATCTGAATCCCTCACTATTGCTGTAACAGCAGACCTAGATGTGGGCATTTTGACTATTTCAAACGATGCTCAGGTGTTGGACGAGGTAGTGATAAGGTCTCAAAAACCTAGATTGGTAGAGAAGGCAGATCGTTACGTCTTCAATATTGAAAACACGGCTTTATCAGATAGTGATATTTGGGACGTATTAAAACGCACACCAGGTATCGTTATCGTCAACGACAAGTTAACCGTAAATAATGTTGGCAATATTGGAATCTTGATAAACGGAAGAAAGGTAAATATTCCAGAAAAGGATATTATTAACCTACTGTCCGGTAGTTCTGCAAGTAAGGTAGAAGCCATAGAGGTCATTACCAACCCACCTGTAAAATATAGTGCTGAAGGCGGTCTTCTTATAGACATTAAAATGAAGAGCAATTTGGTAGCGGGCTATAATGGCTCTGTTTACAATAGATATACCCAAGGTGTTTTTGCCAAACATACCTTGGGAACCGACCATTTTTTTAAAGGGAACAAAACGGACTTTTCACTAGCCTACTCGTTGAGGAAAAATAAAGATCTGGTGCGCTATACCGACATCACTAATTTCTTTGAAAACGGTATTCCCGATGCTATTTGGACGGCACAACAAAACACGATTACCAAACGCCTAGAACATAACATCAGTGCGTTTTTTGATTATCATGTGAATGAACGAAATACCATCAGCATATCTACCATTAATTCCCTAACCCCAAAGGTGAACAGGTTCTCCTTTTCCGAAACCGATATTCAAAATTCTCAAGAGGTTTCCACTTCCGGTTTTAACACGACTAATAATTCCGATTTTGATTTATACAACACCTCACTTTATTTTGATTGGGTACATCAATTAAAAAAAGAAGGTTCAAAGATTTCCTTTAATACACATTACACGAATTATGACTACGATCGTGTTCAAGACATCAACACTGATTTTTTTGATGCAAACGGAAGTAGTACCGGAGAGAACGATTTTATTACACAATCTGTTCAGCATACGGGTCTATTTAGTATCCAAGCAGATTACACGACCAACCTAGGAAGCGGTTCCAAACTGGAAACAGGTCTTAGGTATGCTAACATTGCTTCAGACAATACGATTGACCAAGAAGGGTTTGATAGAAGCCAACCAGGTATAGACCCTACCGAAACGGGTGATTTTATTTATAACGAAGCTATTTCCGCAGCTTACGTCAGCATGAATAATAACTGGGACAATTGGAAGTTGAACTTGGGACTACGGTCAGAATATACGGAGACCGAAAGCAAATTGGATATAGATGTTGAGAATTATGAAAACAATTATTTACAGTTTTTCCCTTCACTTTCAGTACTGTACACCCACAATGAGAAGCATGTATTCAAGCTCAATTATTATAGACGTATTACCCGGCCAAGATATAGTTGGTTGAATCCATTTCAGTATTTTCAGAATAACAACACCGTGGTAGAGGGCAACCCCAATCTCTTACCATCGATAAGTAATTTTGTATCCTTGGGTTATATTTTCAATAAAAGCCTTACGCTAGGCGGCTTTTATAACAGAATTACAGACGAATTTTTACAACAAGTTTCACAAGACAACGAAGGTAATTTATTACGGTTTATAGCAACGAACCTAGACGAGACTATAAGCTATGGAATTGATACCAATTTTAATAAAGAATTGACCAACAGATGGTCTATTTATGTAATGCTTAATTATTATTACCAGGAAAATAACTTTAGGGATTTAGAAACCTCACAGTTGTTACAGAACACCGCTTGGATTACCCAATTTAGAACAACTCAAAGTTTTACGTTTTTGGAAGATAGATCATTGTTTGCTGATATGTCTTTTGTCTATAATTCACCAACGGTAATAGGAAATTCCAGAATAGATTCTATCAGTGAGTTTGGATTTTATTTGAGAAAAACAATTTGGAATAAAAGCGCGAGTATTTCTTTGACTGTAGATGATGTTTTCAACCAAGGAAACTTCTTTTTTACGAGACAGTATTTAAGTCAAGATAACACCTCATCCGTAAGAACTGAGAATAGATTAATAGCGCTAGGATTCAGATATTCTTTTGGCAACACCAAGATCAGGAATAATAAAAAACGAAAAAGAGTAGAGGAGCGCAATAGAATTTAAGA
>CBDUKC010000171.1:0-6817 GCA_965367705.1 uncultured Maribacter sp.
ATTGGAGATCAACAGTCAATGACCTTGGCAGAAATTGGTCAGACTTTTGACCTAACAAGAGAGCGCGTAAGACAGATTAGAGAAAAAGCAATTCGTAAGCTTAGGCATAATTCTAGAAGCAAGCTGTTAAAGACCTACTTAGGTTAAACCAACTTGTTTTTTAAATTGAAAAAGCACCTTCTTTTTGGAAGGTGCTTTTTCATTATTAACACTGAACACTAAACTAAGAATAGGACAACTTGCTGATGTTAAAATCTACAAGAATATCGTTTAAGTCTTGAATAAAATTCTGGTATGAGTTGTTGTCTTGATTTTGATAGGCCATAAATATAGGTTTTGGGGTTAATTGAAAACAGGATTACATATAATCCAACTCCACTAATTCGTTAAGGCTTAAAATTTCGTTTAAATCTTGAAGGAACACTAAGTATTCCTCTCCGTAGGTGTCGTAAAGCATGGTTTTTAATTGATTAGCAATTAGATTTGGGTTACAATAAATTACGTTGTAAACATAATTTAAACATCTACTTTCTACAATTAATTGTGGTGTACTAGCCTATTTTTGTTGTCAAATCACGGATAGTTGTAAGGAAGTAATCCTTTTACAGTTAAGGTATAATGGTTTTGACCAACTATTAGGTTTGTCGTTCGTCGATGAAAGGAAAAAATTATTTGAATTTAACCTGATATGCAATTCCTGCAGTTACTGACAAAAAGAATTCTCCTGAACTAAACGCAAGTTCTTGCCGATTCACACCTATAGATGCGAGATACTGGTTGCCAAAGTTTTTAGAGGTAAATTGATACTGAAAGCGTAGTCGTTGTGATTCTAAAAACAATAACGTCTGTGCCAATAATTCACCATCTACTATAAATTGATTCATTTCTGTGTCAAACCCGTATCCCAAATTCATTCCCAGATAGTTATTCCCATCTTTAAGATATCTTCGGACTAGCAAACTTCCTGACAGGCTAACCCCCTTCAATGCATTGGGTACTACAAAAGGTCTTATTGAAGCATAGTAGTTACCTCTGTATAGGCCAAAACTACCAGTTAATATCGTAGCATTGTCCGTTGCGAAGGATAAATGCCTTAATCCTACCGATGCCTCCATAGCATTTGGCAGTTCTTTAATAACTTCCGCCCCTACCCTATGCCTTGGGAAAATTTCCGAATTAGAAAATCCGTAATTAAAGTAACCACTAAGCGATTTGGAAATTTTGGGATATGCATCAAGTTCTGCTTGTACCCCATTAATATTAAAACGTCTATTAAAATTAAGCCGAGGTAATAGTACGCCCCATTTTGTATTTCTCTTGTATTCAAAAGCACCATAATACATAGGGTCAAGAACTTGATCAAAGACCTCACCCTCTGTATACAGCGTAAAGGCTTGTTTGCTTTCTTCTGCAAGTTTAGTGGCCTTAAGCTTATTCTGTAACAATTGGGTATCCGCGATCTGCGCTAGGATGTTGGTTTTAAGCGCATTTATTTCTGAATCCTCTTTTAAGTAGACCAAAGCTTTGTTCGCCAAACCTAAGGCTATATATAAATTAGCTGCGTATTGTTCATTTTTTATAGCCGCTACCCAAACCTCTTTATTTCCTTTTTCTTTACTGGTTATTTGGTTGAACTGCGCTCTGGCTATATCAAATTCTTGATCCCAACTGTACGTTTTAGCCAATAGGCATTGTACATCTGTATATTCCGGATATCGAGAAAGCACTTGAGTCAAGGTATCCCGAGCATCACTTCGATTACCTGCAAAAGCTAATTCCCTAGCTGTAAAGTAAGAAGCATCGGGGTCTCCATTATATGAATATGACTGACCTTGAAGGGTAGTCAAAGAACATAGTAGTGCGATTGTTAAAATGTGCCTTATCAACTTCATTGAATATTCAGTCTAACTGTTGGATTTTTGGACATTATAACCTGCTCTGTCGCACGTTGTATTTTTACATTTAATGCTATTTCATTCAGTTCATACCGTTCTATTTGACTTAAAAGTGGTTTTATATTCTGCGGTGTTTTGGCCCAAAAATACGTGTCTAATAGTGCAGAATACCCATCTATATACTCCGGGTATTTTCTAACAACTTCTTTTAAGGTCCTAATTGATTTATCGTATTCCTTTTGCCAAGCATATATTCGCCCTTTTAAAATTTCCGTATCCGCATGCCTCGGTATTTTAGATAATATATGTTCACAAAGTAATAATGCACGGTTCCAATCCTTATCAAAAGCAAGTTTTCTTGCCGTATTGTAAGCATCATCAAAATCCTTCCCATTAAAAACACTTTGTAACCAAAGCATTTCTGTTTTGGAAAATTGCCTTTTATTAGTAGTCACAGATGCTATTTCAGCTGGTACAATCTTATCGTTTAAGGTTACATATGTATTCACTGATTTGCTATAGGTAAAACGACTCTTGATAGTTGTAATAATATCTTCAGGGATTTCCGTTTCGGTAAAGCTAAGGTCACTATTTAGTTCGTTTACTTTTCCTTCCGACAGAAAATAGGACTGGTAAACGTAATCTTGAATATTGTTGGCTCCTCTATATAATGGAATTTCCTTATCAAAATTAGCTTTGGTATTTACGAGTTCTCCCGAACCCAACCAAGACACTATTTTAGGCACCTTTAAATCATAGCTGTAGTCTAACAATGAAATAATGGCAGGTGCAATATCTACATGTGATGCCAGTTTTGTTATTTTTACTGGTTTCTGTACCAATGGACTGTATATCAAAAGTGGTACTTGATAGCGGTTCATTGGGTTTGAAGAAGGAATATTTCGGTTTAGGTGACTTCCTGTGATAATATAAATGGTATTTCCATAGGCCTCTGATTTTCTTTCTTCTTTAAAAAAAGCACTTAGCGCCTCATCCGTATAACTATAGCTTGCAAACAGTTCTAAATTGTGGCCTATAAATCTTTTACTCTTTTCGTTCGTTGTTGTCCTCCTTAGAAATCCTTCCACTTTACCTTCATATTTTCGAATGTTAGGTATGGAATAAGGTGCTTTAGTACTTAATGTTTGAAATACGTCTAATTGTGGTCTCTTTGAATTGTATACTGCTTCTTCTGAGTAGCGCTGAAATAATGCCCCATCTGGATAACCCAAGGTAATTCCTGCAGCATCTTTATCTTGTAAATCATACGCGTTGCCAAACACCGTTTTATCTAATATCTTGCTAACACCCTCCTGTACCAAAAATCGATCGTAGCTGTTTAATGCACTGTTTCCTCCATAATTAAAGGAGGTTTCATAACCGTTTTGTTGTAAAATACTAAACAGTGTATTCCTATGTATAAAACCTTCTAGATTTGTGAATCCGTTTGTGCCATATGGTAAGGAACCTATAATTGTGGGTAGTGCCGCTTCACCTTCTCCAGTATTACTTAAAAAATTAGACCAGTATAATGATGCTCCGGCTATTTCCTGTAAATGAGGCATAATGCCACTATATGCTCCCTGAGCATCAACAAACTCTTTTCCAAGTCCCTCAATGATTAAGATTTTAATATTTGGTTTCTGGGTGGTAAGATTAACATAAGAATGTAAATCATTATTGGGAGCGTAAGCACTAGCCAATGGGTATTCTTGATCACCTTTATACGTATCCGATTCAAAAACAGTGTCGTATATATCTTCCAGAAGATACTGGGTCTTATTTTCATTGATAGGTTTCCGATCTGAGTACAAAGTCGCCAAAAACATACTGAATAAAACAATAGTAAACGGATACATCCTACTAATCAATCTATAAAAGGGAGCGGTATATTTATATACAAAGTAACAAGCCACTAACGTAATAGAAATTGCAACGAAGGCCTTTAAGATTGAGAAATTTAAATGGTTGGTATTTATATCTAATACGCTATGAGTTCCTAATGGCTCATAATTACCTATGAAATATGTGGTGAGCAATCCCTCCAGGATAAGAAGAATTATCAAAAGTAAGCGTACCACTGTAAAACCAAGATTTGGTTTCTTATTTTCTAAAAAATTGAATAAAAAGGCAAATAGTAGAGAACAAACAGCAGCGTAACCAAGATGATGTAAAATGTGTATAAAAAGACTTTTATTGATAACAATATCAAGTACGCCGGTTACATAAAGTACCGTGTTTTGATAGATTGATAAGAGAATTAAACCCACAAAAAATGTAATCACTAAAGGAATATAATCCTTTAACGTTCTCTCCTTTTGTGATATGTTTTCTTGTTTCACCTGCATAATTAGCTTGCTTTTGCAAACCCTTTTCGTACTTGTGTACCCCAACCAGATTTAATCTTGAATAGTTTTTTATAATTGCCGCGTATAGCTGCCCAAACCATAAATGGATGGTACACAAATGGCTCTATAACAGCGCAAAGCATTAAAATCAGAATGTCTTTGGTTTTGTTGTATTCATTATAGGAATACACATCCCAAAGAATTGCATAAAACGAAAACATTACAGAAAAAATATACACCGTTGCCGTAATGGCAATAAAGAAATCCCAATTAAGTATTCCTAACCAATAGAATAAAATAATGGTGAAAAATCCAAAGAATTCCAACAAGGGTGCAAGCCACTCATAAAAGAACCAATACGGATAACTTAACATGCCCAACCTACCGAACTTGGGATTAAAAAACATGTCTTTGTGTTTGAAAAGCGTTTCAAGGTTACCCCTGGCCCATCGATCCCGCTGGTTGATAAGGATTTTTGGATCTTCAGGTACTTCTGTCCAACAGAGCGGGTCCGGGATGTATTCAATAGTATAGGGCAGTTCATTTTCATGCATATACCGCCTCATTTTGAATACAATCTCCATATCCTCCCCTACTGTATTAGTATCATAACCACCTACGGCCAAGGCTATTTCCCTATCAAAAAAACCAAATGCACCTGAAATAATCAGTAAACTATCTATTCGCCCCCATGCCATGCGCCCCAGAATAAAAGACCGTGTGTATTCCAATAATTGAAACCTTGCAAGCCAATTGGAAGGAAGTTTTATTTCTTCTAACTGTCCGCCCTGAATAATACAGGAATTGGCAACACGTATAACCCCCCCTACTGCGATGACTCTTTTTTCAGAGCGTTGAAAAAAGGATTTTACCACATGTAACAATGCATCTGGTAGTAAAAGACAATCCACATCTATACATCCAATATACTGGTTGTTAGATAAGGCCATTCCCGTATTCAGGGCATCAGATTTACCTCCGTTTTCCTTATCAATCACAGTAAGTTTAGAAAAGGCTTTGTGGCGAGATTTATAAATTCCTCTTATCGTTTTTGATTTCCAATTGGGATCTATTTCTTGCGCTATTTTGATTAAATCATAGGCATCTATCATTTTTTGAAGCGTATCGTCCTTACTTCCATCATTTACCACCATTACCTCATAATTAACATATCGGAGCGACATGAGGGAACGAATATTTTCAACGATGGTAAGCCCCTCGTTATAAGCTGGAGCAACAATGGTGATACTTGGTGCCATGGGAGATGCCATTAGTTTAGACATATCACCGAAGCTATTCTTATTACGGTAATGAATAGAATTACGGGTAGAGAAATATCCCATTCCCACAAATAATAGAAATAGTATTAGGGTAAACACAAAAAATACAATGTTTATATACTCTAAAAGGATATTGAATGCTCCACTACTCATTATTCCTTATTGTAAAGATTGGTAGACATAGCACATAAATGATCAAATAGCGTATTACCATCATTTCGGCTGGTAGTTTTCCCATCACTAATTTTTGTAGCCGTTTCAGATGTGTCACAATCAAATTCGATAGTAAACATATCATCACTTTCAGAAACAACATTCGCACATGTTTCTTCTGTCACCAATGAGATGTCTAGAACATTATTAGCCTTTATCAATAGGCGTGATGATAATTTCATGAGCGCCAGTTTTGCCGCTTTCTGTACTTGGCTCTCGGCACTTTGTGCTAAGCTTTTTAATAAAGGTATTTCCATTTCGTCACCTACTTCCGATATTTCTCCAAGTAATATAACTTTTGCTTCTGTATCACTAACCTCAAAAAGACTATGAAACACACTTTGTCGCTCATCTTGAATAGTTGACTCAAAATTTATGGATAGATTTTCAGTAATCGAGAAAAGAGAGATTAGCTCTTTAATTCTATTTTTAACTGGTAGGTTTGTTTCTTTATGTAAAAGTGTATTAAGGAGCGGTATTTCCCTATGGTCCCCCAATTCGGCAATATCTTGCAAGAGTGCAATAGTGTTTAATACTGCATCATCATAGAACAAAGGCTTTGGAATATTCCATGATTCTCCAGGAATACCATACGCTATATTGTTTCGATCATTATGATTGTCTAGTTCTTTTCTTTTTTTAGTTTTAAAAGCCTTTGCCCAATCTATATCCTGCACAAATTCTTTGGAGCTAGTTAATTTTTCAAAATTGAAAGTATCATAGATAACTGGCAAATGCGCTAAGCTTTCAATAGCAATATTATCTGAAAAACTAATTTCTTTTTGCTCATTCTTAAGGTCTTGTAGAATATCCGTATCATTCTCAGACTCTTTAGGAACTGAAATCTCTTCGAATATTACTACAGGGGCATCGTTAGGTTCGTCTAACGCTTTACTCCGTTCCTCTTTGGGACTATTAACCGCAACTACTTCTTCGCAAATTACGGGTAACCCTGCTACCGAAGGACCTGCGGCTACTTCTAAGCTAGATTCCTCTACAACGATAGGAAGAAATTGAAAATGTAAATTTTCTACGGTAGTCGATGGAAAAATTTCTTGGTAATGCACGTTTAGATCGCGTA
>CBDUKC010000172.1:0-6775 GCA_965367705.1 uncultured Maribacter sp.
GGACTGGTATATACTTTAGACATTCCTTCGATGATAGGATCAAAATGCTCCTTATCTATCGTGGTTTTTTTAACTTCTGTAAATTTTGGATTATTAATCGGTTTCCCCTCAATCTTTTTTAGGATATGAGGAGTATAGTAAAATCCTCTATTTGCTATGGCGGCAGTCATATTGGCTAGTTGTACAGGAGTTGCCAGTATTTCTCCTTGGCCAATAGCATTGGAAATGATATAGGACGAGCTCCATCTATTATCGCCGTACCATTTGTCGTAATATTCTTTGTTAGGGATACGTCCTTTTTGTCCAAAAGGCAAATCGTACCCTAAGTAATCCCCTAGGCCAAAACTTTTCATATGACCCTCCCAAGCATCCATGCCCTCGTCGGTAGTTTCGTATTTTTCAAAAATATTACGGAAGGTAGCTGCAAAGTATGCATTACATGATTTATAAATACCATCTACCATGCTGCGAGAGCCGCCACCGCAGTGACAACCTCTTTTTTTCTTACCTACATAAAACCCGTTATAGCATCGCACGGTAGTAGATACGTCCATAACACCCTCTTGGAGTGCAATGAGTGCGTTTAATGTTTTAAATGGTGATCCTGGAGGTTGTTGTGCATGTATAGACCTATCCCAGGTTGGGTTAGCTATAGTGTCGTTGTATAATTTGGTGTAGTTTTTAGATCTTTTGCGCCCTACGAGTAATGATGGGTCATAGGTTGGGCCGGATATCATGGATAGTATTTCGCCCGTAGCTGGCTCAATCGCAACGATGCCACCCCATTTTCCGTTCATCAGAACTTCTCCATATTCCTGTAAGGTTTTATCTATGGTAACGCTTATTTGTTTCCCCTGCTCCGGTAAGGTGTCCATAGCACCATTTTTATAGGGTCCAATATCCCGGTTAAATCGATCTTTTTGAATGTATTGCACACCTTTTCTACCTCGTAGCAAATCTTCATAATAACGTTCGATACCGGTTCTGCCTTTGAGCTCGCCTTGTACATAGTACTTATTTTTAGCTAAATCCCCTTCGTTTACCTCACTAATATAGCCTAGCACGTTGGCAGCACTTGGAGTATCGTAATAGCGCAAAGAACGTTTTTGGATATAAAAACCGGTGTATTTGCGCATTTTTTCTTGAAGTTTCGCATAATCCTGCTTGGACAGTTGCGGAACCAAAACAGAGGGTAATCTTGGGGAATACACCCTTGCCCTTCGTAGTTTATCTATAAATTTTTCTTTGTCTATATCTAGTAAGGCGCAAAATTCCACTGTATCTAGAGCTTTTACTTCTCTAGGAATAACCATCACATCATAGGCCGGGTCATTTCCAACTAATAATTCTCCATTTCGGTCGTAAATATAGCCGCGTTCTGGGTAATCATAGATTCTTTTTATGGCGGGATCTTCCAACGCGTGATCAGGAGAAAAACTGAAAATCTGTAGGTAGGAAAGTCTAGTCAGAAATGTAATTCCGATCAAAATAATTAAAGATGAAAGAAGAATTTTTCTCATTCTTTTCTAGTGCTAAATAAAGAGACGAACAAGAGACATAAAATAAATGTTGCAAGTCCTATCGTAAGCGTTTTTTGTAAAATTAATAGGCTATTGGTAAAGCTAAAAATTTCTAATGTAAAATATGTAATGTGATGTATTACAATTAATAACGCCAAAAAAGTGAATTGTTGTGCCTTGGTGCTACTGTTTAACTTAAAACTTTGAAATTCATAATTGACTCCAAATACAAAACGCATAAGAACCGGTCTAAAATATGCGATGGTTACCGTTGCGGCCGCATTTATAGCCAAAGTATCGGAGAAGATATCTACGCAAAACCCTAATAGAAAACTAGTAATGAGAAAAGTGGTCCTATTTTCCTTAATTGGATACCAGTAAATGAAAAGGATATAGACTAACGGATTAATAAAGCCGAAAAAATTTAGTCTATTGAATACAAGTGTCTGCACCAGAACAAGTAGTGTAAATCGCAATAGATTTATAAAAAAAGAACTACTAATCATCGGTTTTGGTTTCTAGCTCGAGGTTTTCTATTTCTTCCCGGTTCAAATTTTTTATAATGTATACGTTTTTGATATTCGTCATATCGTTAAAGAGCGCAACATCGATAAAGTAAAAACTTTTTGAGCTATCAAGGTCAAACTTCGAAATGGTTCCGATTGGAATGTTTTCTGGAAAAATACTGCTGCTTGCTCCTGTTAAAATGGTGTCGCCTATGGATAGTGGTGCCAATCTAGGAATATCTATAAGTTGTACGGTCGTATAGCTTTTGGTGTCCCATATTAAAGATCCAAAATGGTTAGAATTTTTGATTTTTGCGTTAATCCTGGATTTATCGTTGAGGATGCTCTGAACGGATGCAAAAGAGTTTGATGTACTCTCCACGATACCTAAGATACCCTTGTCAGTAATTACGCCCATATCCTGCGTAATACTATCTGCTCTGCCTTTATTTATGGTAACATAGTTTCGTTGGTTCGCATAACTGTTTTTAACTACTTGTCCAGTAATTACAGTATAGGTTATGGTACTGTCTATTATAGGTATCTCTGAAGATTGTTTGTTGTATAATCTACGCCTAAGGATTTCGTTTTCTTTTAGTAAACTTTCATTTTCTTCTCTTAGATCAAAATAAGAAGTACTGTTCGTGGATAATTGATAAATACTACCGGAAATATAGTTGGCAGAATTTAAAAACTTTGATTGGTGGTACGAATGGGATTGAAATGTAAAGACAAAAGCAATAAGCAAGAGAAAGATATAAAGCAAAAATGTTTTATACCGGATTAGAAAATTTATAATCTTCTGCATTCACCTCTAAATTTTCAAAATGCTTGTTTTCCTTGCACATCTAACGAGTGTGCATGTCAAACGTATAGTTATTTTATAAGGATGCTCTTGTATCGTTCTAGATTCTTTAATGCTATCCCAGTTCCTCGCACTACCGCTCTTAAGGGGTCTTCTGCAATGTAAACAGGGAGGTCTGTTTTTTGCGATAACCTCCTGTCCAGTCCGCGAAGCATAGATCCACCACCTGCTAAATAAATACCGGTATTATAGATGTCTGCCGCCAATTCTGGTGGTGTTTGTGATAATGTTTCCATTACAGCATCTTCCACACGTAAAATGGATTTGTCCAATGCCTTTGCAATTTCTCTGTATGAAATTTGCACCTGTTTTGGTTTTCCTGTGAGTAAATCCCGTCCCTGCACTGATTTTTCATCTGGTGGCGACTGTAAATCTTCAGTTGCCGATCCTATTTCTATTTTTATCGCCTCTGCGGTACTTTCTCCAACATATAAATTGTGTTGCGTACGCATGTAATAAATAATATCATTGGTGAAAACATCACCTGCAATCTTAACGGATTTGTCGCAAACGATGCCGCCTAAAGCGATAACTGCAATCTCTGTGGTACCACCACCTATATCAACAATCATGTTCCCTTTAGGTTGCATAATATCCAAACCTATACCAATTGCTGCCGCCATAGGTTCGTGAATTAAATACACTTCTTTACCGTTTACACGTTCGGCGGATTCTTTTACCGCACGCATTTCTACTTCGGTAATACCGGAAGGGATACAGATAACCATACGCAATGCGGGTGGAAACCATTTTTTCTTTAATGCCGGAATATTTTTGATGAACATATTGATCATCTTTTCAGAGGCATCAAAATCGGCAATTACACCATCTTTAAGGGGTCTAATCGTCTTAATATTCTCGTGAGTCTTGCCCTGCATCATGTTGGCTTCCTTGCCAACAGCAATTATTTTACCACTAATTCTATCCCTAGCTACAATCGATGGACTATCCACTACCACTTTGTCGTTGTGTATAATCAATGTGTTGGCCGTTCCTAGGTCAATGGCAATCTCCTCGGTCAAGAAATCAAAAAATCCCATATATTATTGTTTGGTTTTAGATGAAATGCTGTATTTCATCGACAAAAGTAGTAAAATTAATGCTTGAAATGACGCGTACCCGTCATCACCATCGAAATTCCATTCGCATTGCAATAATCCACGCTTAATTGGTCCTTTATAGAACCGCCTGGTTGTATCACACTAGCGATACCTGCATTGTCTGCAATCTCAACGCAATCAGGGAAAGGAAAGAACGCATCACTTGCCATTACCGAACCTTTTAAGTCAAAATTAAAGGACTGTGCTTTGTGTATTGCTTGGTTTAAAGCATCAACACGAGAAGTTTGTCCTGTGCCGCTTGCACATAGTTGTTTGTTCTTTGCTAATACAATGGTGTTGGACTTGGTGTGCTTGCATAATTTTGATGCAAAAATCAAATCTTCTAGTTCTTGCTCCGACGGTTTAGTATCGGTTGCATAGCTTAGATCGGCTATAGCGTCCGTTTTATGATCTTTTTCCTGAAGTAGCATTCCATTCAAACAGGTTCTTACCAGCATATCTGGCATTTCGGTCTCGTTCTGTATCAGGATAATTCTGTTCTTCTTTCCTTTAAGAACCGCTAAGGCATCCGCCGCATAGCTTGGCGCAATAACCACTTCACAAAATAATTTATGAATTTCTTCAGCAGTGGCTTTATCAATTTCCTTATTACTAATTAAAACACCACCAAAAGCGGACACAGGATCTCCTGCCAATGCATCAACATAGGCTTGGTGAAGTGTACTGCGTTGCGCTAATCCACAAGCGTTATTGTGTTTTAAAATTGCGAAAGTAGGTGCGTCGTTTTTAAATTCTCCCATTAAGTTAACTGCAGCATCAACATCTAATAAGTTATTGTATGAGAGCTCTTTGCCATGCAGTTTTGAGAACATTGCGTCAAAATCTCCAAAGAAATATCCTTTTTGATGTGGGTTTTCTCCGTAACGTAATACTTTTCCATTGGTCTCACTAACCTTTAGTGCTGCGATATCATGATTTTGATTAAAGTAGTTAAATATGGCCGTATCGTAATGAGAAGAAACATTGAAAGATTTTGCCGCAAAATTCTTACGATCTTCAATAGTAGTGTTACCGTTGTCTTTGGAAATAAGCTCTAAAAATTCTGAATAATCTTCCATAGAAGAAACACAGATAACATCTTTAAAGTTTTTCGCAGCTGCGCGTATCAATGAAATTCCCCCAATATCTATCTTTTCAATAATGTCTTGCTCTGCAGCACCGCTGGCAACCGTCTTTTCAAACGGATATAAGTCTACGATAACGATATCTAATTGTGGAATTTCAAATTCAGCTAGTTGTGCAACATCACTCTCGTTGTCTTGTCGATTAAGTATACCGCCGAATACTTTTGGGTGTAATGTTTTAACACGCCCACCTAAAATGGAAGGGTAGCTGGTAACATCCTCAACAGGAATGACAGCTATACCTAAGTCTTTTATGAATTTTTCGGTACCACCAGTAGAATAAATGGTAATGCCAAGTTCTTGAAATTTTCTAACGATGGGTTCCAATCCGTCTTTATGGAATACAGAAATTAAGGCAGAAGTCGCTTTTTTAACAGTGCTCATGGGTAGTGCTTGTGATTAGTAGTATAAGCACACAAAAGTAATTTTTTTAAGACGATGTTTGGTTTTAGGTTATCAACAAAACGGTAAAGTTTTGAACCATTGCAGCACTCATGAAAGTTTACAAGGAATCGAATTCCATATTTAAGCTCAAATCACCCGTACTAGTTAAATAGTGTATACTTTAGAAACAGCTTCATTTACGAATTCTAGAAATTTTTCGTCAGCTTCTGTGAATGGGTCCGGAGTATTGGAATCAATATCTATTTGGCCAATATTTTCACCGTTAACAAACAAGGGTACTACGATTTCAGACTTTACCGTAATGCTACAGGCAATGTAATTATCTTGCGCCTGTACATCAGGCACCACGAAATTTTGATTGCTAAGCGCAACTTGTCCACAAATACCTTTCCCAAATGGGATGATGGTATGATCTGTTGGCGCTCCGGCATAAGGTCCTAGTTTTAGTTCTTCCTTAGTTCCGTTTCTAAAATAAAACCCAACCCAATCATAATGAGCAACATTTTCTTTGAGAAGATTACAAATCTCTTGTAGCTTGGTATCGGTTTCTTTGGCCGAATTGGTTATGGCAGTTATTTTGGGGCGCAGGCTATCTAACATGGCTTCTTAATTTTCAAAATCTATGTCAAAAGTCGATTTTTAACTAGAAACTAACAATACTAATCGCCTTAAATATTCGTTAACTCTTTATATTGGAAATTCAAAAACGGTATCTTTGTAACGTGAAGCAAAATCTACATAAGTTAATATCCTTGGTAATGGCACTATTGGTGCTGTTGTCAACGATGTCTTTTTCTTTGGATATGCATTACTGTGGGGACCATCTGGTGGATTTTAGTATGTTTGACAAGGTTGATACCTGCTTAATGAAAGCAGAAAAGTCGAAAACTTCGGAATCCTCTTGTGAAAATATGGAAATCGCAACGGAAATGACCTGCTGTTCCGATATTGAAGTTACTATTGAAGGTCAAGATGATTTGAAAATTTCATTTGACCACCTTACTTTTGACCAGCAACAATTTGTTTTTTCTTTCGCCTTCTCTTTTATTAGTCTTTTCGAGGGGACAGACGAAAATATAATCCCATTTAAAGATTATGTCCCGCCTCCACTGCTAAGGGACGTTCAAATTCTAGACCAGACTTTTCTTATTTGATTATTAAACAGTATTAAATGCGCCCAACGATACTATCGTTTTGGGCTCAATTTGTTGTATTTGTTTTTCTGTGTATCAGC
>CBDUKC010000173.1:0-6722 GCA_965367705.1 uncultured Maribacter sp.
ATTGTAGGTGTATCTTATGAAAGAGACGACAACGGCGTTATCAAATATGACATTGATGCCGAAGGCGTTCCTAGAGCTGTAGAAGGCGAGCGTAAAACCTTGGGTGAGGGTGTACCTCCATTAACACTTGGTTTCACCAATTCCTTTAGCTATAAAAACTTCAGTATGAATATTTTAGTTGACGGTAAGTTTGGTGGTCAAGTATTCTCAGGAACTAACACCTTACTTTATAGTAACGGACTACATAAAAACACACTAGAAGGAAGAGAAACTGGTTTAGTAGTATCCGGTATAGACAATGCTACAGATTTACCATTTACTACAACCGTTGCGCCAGAAAACTTACAAAGTTATTGGGGAAGAATCAGCAACATTGCTGAGGAGTTTGTAGAAGATTCAGATTTTGTTAGCTTAAGACAGCTTAGCATTGGGTATACATTACCACAGAAGGCTTTAGACAATGTATTCCTTACCAATGTTAACTTTTCCTTAATTGCTTCCAATTTGTTATACTTCTACAGAAGTATTGATAATATTGACCCTGAAAGTGCCTATAACGTAGGTAATTCCCAAGGTCTGGAATATTTTGGGGTACCTTCCTCCAGAAATTATGGTTTAAGTGTTAGTTTAAAATTTTAAAAAAAAAATATGAAAAAAGTAATTCTATTATTAATGATAGCGCTAGTAGTAGGCGCTTGTGATGACGGATTTGACGAATTAAACGTTAATCCTACAGCAGCACCACAAATTGCAGCAGGAAACAAATTAACCGCTGTACAAAAATTTATTTCCAGTGAACGTTATGACAATTGGAGGGCAGGTATGATTTACCAGTCTACCATGATGCAACACATTGCAACGACGGCAGGATACTGGGATGGTGATAAATATACTTGGAACAGAGGGTATGCATCCTCCCTGATAGATAGATATTATGGGAATGCTATTAAAACGATTGAAGACCTAAAGTTTCAGCTAGATGAAGAAGCAGCTCCCGAAGAAATGAAAGCTATTGTTAGAATCATGCGGGTATTTGCTTTTTCAAGACTTACCGATCTTTACGGTGACGTTCCGTATAGTGAAGCAGGAAAAGCAGTAATCGAAGGTATATTCCTTCCGAAGTATGACCAGCAGAGCGAAATCTATCCAGATATGTTAAAAGAACTTGAAGAGTCCGCAGCCGCATTAGGTAGTGGAACTTCTGGTTTTGGAGCTGCTGATGTTATCTATGGTGGTGACCAAGCCAAATGGAAAAGACTAGCAAATTCCTTAATGTTACGTTTAGGCTTCAGATTAATCAAGGTTGATCCTGCAGCTTCCCAAGCATGGGTTGCAAAAGCAATTGCTGGAGGCGTTATGACTTCTAATGATGATATTTTTTATCTGCAGCATGATAGTAACAACCGTAACGGAATCTCTGAAGTATTCGCAGCCGATGGAAACCCAAGAATGAGTAACACCTTCATAGATTTTTTACAGAATGGAAATGACCCAAGACTACCTATTCTTGCCGCTAGAAGATCAGATGGCAGCACTGACCCGGCAGACTTAATTGGTTTTCCTAATGGATTGAACTCAGCTATGTTGTTGGAAATGACTGGTGAGGAGAATATGGACAACTATGCTGAACCTAATCGTGCTATTTTAGCTGCTTTTGAAGCACCTATGGTGTTCCAAACCTATGCTGAAGTGGAATTGTTACTTGCCGAGGCTAATGTACGTTGGGGATTAGCTGGCGATGCTGAAACTCATTATAACAATGGAGTAACGGCTGCAATGCAACATTTAACATTATGGAGTGCTGATGCCGCTATTGAGGATGATGCTATTGCCACGTACTTGGCAAACAACCCTTACGATGCGGGAAATGCAATTGAGCAAATTAATACGCAGTACTGGGCAGCAACATTCCTAAACGAATATGAAACCTTCGCTAATTGGAGAAGAACTGGATTCCCTACATTGGTTCCTGTAAACTTTCCTGGTAACGAAACTGGCGGAAGTATTCCAAGAAGACTTACGTATAATCAAAACGAGTCTGCTGTCAACGCTGAAAATTACGAAGCAGCACTTTCAAATCAAGGACCAGATATTCTTACCACGCCAGTTTGGTGGGATGTTCAATAATATGTATAATACTTTTTGCAGCAATGCATTAAAGTTCGAGTTAGTTTTAATTGAGTTTATAAAGGAGGGGAAACCCTCCTTTATTTTTTTGTTTAAAGTGGTATTTTGTACTACGGTAAAATGACTTTACATTTGTATCTGGATTTCTGAATCCTTACGAATAGGGTTATGACTAAAGCAACTAAGCAACAGGAGATGAAACTATATTACTACCCCATATTCCTTTGTATTCTCCTTCTATGGTCCTGTAATCAAACGGAAGAAATTACTAAAACGGAAGAAAAACGATTCACTCTTTTGAATTCCTCCAAAACCAATGTTGATTTTATAAATACCATAAAGGATGATAAAGAAAAAAGTATCTTCTTATATGCTAACTACTATGGTGGTGCCGGCGTAGGTGTTGGAGATTTCAACAATGACGGATTACAAGATCTTTTCTTTGCTGGTAACACAGTACCGGATAAACTATTCATAAACAAAGGAAACTTAGTTTTTGAAGACCGTACAGAAACTGCCGGTATCTTAGATAGTCCGGGATGGTCTACTGGAGTAACCATAGCCGATATCAACAACGATGGCCATGTAGACATTTATGTGAGTAGAGAACTATATGATGAAAACTCCGACTGGAGAAAGAATCTTCTATATATAAATAATGGAGATGGCACTTTTGAGGAAAAGGCAGAATCGTATAATATTGACAATAACCAGCGTACAAGACATGCTACCTTTTTAGATTATGACAAAGATGGCCTTTTAGACCTATTCCTGCTCACACAACCTCCAAACCCGGGCAGTCTTTCTCAATATCATAATGTAAATAATCTTTTACTTCCCGAATACACCCTAAGACTATACAAGAATGACGGTAACATGTTTACCGATGTCACTAAAACTGCCGGCATAGAACGTACAGGCTTTCCAAACGCTGTTTCCGCTAGCGACCTCAACAACGACGGTTGGACTGATTTATACATTGCAAATGATTTTGATGCTCCCGACTTCCTATTCATAAATAATCAAGATGGCACCTTCTCTAGTCAAGAAAAACAAGCTTTAAAACAAACTTCATTTTATAGCATGGGCGTAGATGTAGCCGATATCAACAATGATGCTCTTTTGGATGTATTTGTTCTGGACATGGTGGCCGAAGATAACTTTCGCTTAAAATCGAACATGAGCGGTATGGATATTAGTGCTTTTTGGAAGGTAGTCGAAGACGGTGGCGGATTTCAATACATGTACAACTCATTACAACTAAATAATGGAAACGGAACGTTTAGCAACGTGGCGCAACATTCTGGTATGGCCGCTACGGATTGGAGTTGGTCTAACCTTGTAGCCGATTTTGACAATGACGGCCTCAAAGACACCTATATCACTAATGGTCTTCTGCGTGATATAAGAAATACGGATGGAGATAAAAAAATTTCGAACTATATCAATACCGCCAGATTGGATTACATAAAAAAGAATCCGGACGGCGGGACCATAAATAGTATTTGGGACATTGTAGATTTAGACACTGCAGTAAACATGATTCCATCCCAACCCTTAAAAAACTATGCCTATAAAAATATGGGCGATTTAAGGTTCGAAAAAATATCCGCGCAGTGGGGCCTTGACGATAGTTCTTTTTCCAATGGTTCTGCGTATGCCGATTTGGATAATGATGGGGATTTGGATTTGGTGGTAAACAACATAAATGCGGAAGCATTTATCTATAGAAACAATTCCGAAAGCATTGAAAACAACAACTACCTAAGGCTATTGCTAACGGATGCAAAAAACGAACCGGTTTTTGGATCCCGTATTCACGTATATACCTCTGACGGCATACAAACACAGGAAACCACTAATGTACGAGGCATTTATTCCACCAGCGAACCATTAGTACATTTTGGCCTTGGCAACACAGGTATAGTTGACAGTGTCGTTATCAAATGGCCTAACGGAAAAACAAGTGTAGAAAAATCAGTTGCAGCGAATCAAGTGGTAGCACTAAACATGGACAAAGCTACACTTGCCAGCGGGGAACGTTCCTATTCTCCAAAGGTACTATTTGAAGATGCTACAGCAGACTTTTCAGCTTCCTTTACTCACCAAGAAAATACTTTTGATGATTTTGAAAAGCAAATCCTATTGCCTCATAAGATGTCTCAATTTGGTCCTGCCATTGCCGTGGATGATGTAAACAACGACGGTCTCGATGATTTCTATGCTGGAGGTGCCACAGGACAAAGTCCTATTTTATTCCTTCAACAAGCCTCAGGTGATTTTAAACCGACCAACACTGCGTTTTGGAACAAAGAAAAAGCGTACGAAGACATTGATGCGCTCTTCGTAGACATAAATGGAGATGGTTTTAAGGACTTATACGTGGTTAGTGGAGGTAATGCCTATCCGAATAACGATTTCCACTATACGGATCGGTTATACCTGAATGATGGTTCAGGTACATTTAGAAAAGGTGCTATCCTTAATGTAGATAGAGTAAGTGGCTCCATTGTAAAAGCTGCAGATTATGACAACGATGGAGACCTAGACTTGTTTGTGGGTGGCCGACACTTGCCGCATCAATATCCAAATCCTACTTCTAGTGCCTTACTTATCAATGATAACGGACAATTAAAGAATCTAACACAAGATTTAGCCGCTAATTTGAAAGGCGTTGGCATGGTAACAGATGCTGTTTGGACAGACTACGATAACGACAAGGATTTGGACCTGATGTTAGTAGGGGAATGGATGGCAGTTACCATTTTTAAAAATGATAATGGACAACTTACCGATGTAGAAATTCCTTCTTTGGCACAAACGAAAGGATGGTGGTTTAGCATAGCGCAAGGTGATTTTGATAATGATGGGGATATGGATTTCATAGCAGGGAACCTTGGTCTTAATTACAAGTATAAAACAGACCCAGAAAAACCTTTTGACATCTATTCTAACGACTTTGACGGTAATGGTAATGCAGACATTGTTTTAGGCTATTACAATAATGAAAAACATTATCCACTTCGTGGGTTTTCCTGTTCCTCTCAACAAATCCCGGGGTTAAAGGATAAAATCAAAAAATACGATGTCTTCGCATCCTTAGAACTTACTGAAGTTTATGGTGAAGATCAATTAAAAAATGCCCTTCACTATAAAACGGATACATTCGCCTCAACATATATAGAAAACTTAGGTAACGGTACGTTTACACTTCGTACACTTCCTAGCTTGTCACAGCTATCCAATATTAATGATATGCTAGTACAAGATTTTAATGCAGATGGATTTTTGGACGTGCTTGCTGTAGAAAATTTATATGTTTCTGAGATAGAAACCCCGAGAAACGACGCAGGTACAGGCCTTCTGCTATTGGGTAATGGAACCGGTAGGTTTACCGTAAAGAGAGGCGCAGAAATAGGGTTTTACGCTGCAAAGGATGCTAAAAAAATTACTGCTATTGACATAGGTGACGAAAAAGGGATTTTAATTGGAAACAATAATGATCGCCTGCAGTATTTTAAACTGAAATCTGGAAAATAGGCATAGAAGCTAAATGTATTTAGGACATATACCCATTTTACTACCTAATTGATTTTTTTATCCACGCTTAGCAACACAATCGCCTACTTACAACTAAAGTTGGTATACACAGGAAAAGCTACCGCTAACTGATTGGTTGTGGAAATCCCATTAATCGTTCTAGGTTTAAAATAACATAGAGATTAATAAAAATAGTCTAGGAATCAAGATAAAGGGATACCAAACCCTCAGGAGTTGTTACAGAAATTGTCTTATTCTCCCTATTCACGGCTGTAATGATTTCATCATTTATAGGTATCAATAGTTGCTTATCGTCCTTTAGCACCTCAAAAAGTGCCTGTGCAGTGCTATCATTAACACTTTGTACCTTTCCTATATCTCCGTGTATAGCATCTATTAAGGTAAAACCTATAATTTCATGAAAATAAAACTTGTCCCCTGTTAGTTTAGGAAGCATGGCAAGTGGTAAGTAAATCTCACATCCCATAATACGATCTGCATCCGATTCTGTTTTTACCTCTTCAAAATCTATTCGTAGTAAATCGGATTTATGTAGCCTGCACCTATCAATAAAAAATGGAACCAGGTTGTTTCCTAAAGAAACGAACACTGATTCCAGATTTTGATATAATTCAGGATCATCGGTATCTAACTTAATTAATACCTCTCCCTTAAAACTGTATTTTGACACGATTTTGCCTAGGTAGAAACAATCTTCCTTGTGCATATCGCCTCTACTTTTATTTATCTTCTGAAGGTGCAGCAGCATCTCCTTTTGCCTCTTCAACAGCGGCGTCAAGAGCAGAAACAGGAGCTTCTTCGTCTACAGTTTCAGCAACTTCTTCTACCACTTCAGCAACCGGCTCAGGAGCCAATGCAGCAGCGGCTTCAGCAGCACGCTTATCATTAACTTCTTTCTCAGCTTTTAATGCCGCAGCTCTAGCTTCTGCTTTTTCTTTATCCAATCCGCCAACTTTCGCTAAAACAGTAGCTTCTTTTTCCTCTAACCAAGCATTGAATTTCTCTTCTACTTGCTCCTCTGTTAAAGCACCTTT
>CBDUKC010000174.1:0-6707 GCA_965367705.1 uncultured Maribacter sp.
ATTTGAAAGCCACGGTGCAAAAAATGATGGCCTCGGATAAGCCTTTCTTTTTAGAGGTTAAGGTAGAGCAGGAAGACAATGTTTTTCCAATGATTCCATCAGGAGCGTCCGTATCAGAAATCAGATTACAGTAGTTTATACAAAGTACTTTTCCCACACCTTAATTTACGGGGTGCTGGAGAAGCTACATCACTATGAATTTATACTTTGTTTGATTTAAAGTCCAATGCGAGTCAAAATAGAAAAAATTAAATGAACGAGGCTAACATATTAGATACGCCCACTGTCCATTCGGAGATAGAACGTAAATCCAAAGAAATCGGATTTACTATGCCTTCGGATGTATTCATAGGTACGCTATTGAAAACGTTGATTTCAAGTAAACCGGCAGGAAGATTTTTAGAACTTGGAACTGGTATTGGGTTATCGCTTTCTTGGATGGTTGATGGAATGGACGTCAACTCATCTTTAATCACCGTGGATAATGACCCAAAGCTTATTGAGATAGCGCAGCACTATTTTGGAACGGATACAAGAGTGGATATCGTTTGCGAGGATGGTGCTACCTGGATTAAAACATATAAGGACGAAAATTTTGATTTGATTTTTGCCGATGCGTGGCCAGGAAAGTATAGTGATATAGATGAAATATTGGCGATGGTGAACGTTGGAGGGTTTTATATCATCGATGATATGAACGCCCAGCCCAATTGGCCGGAAGGACATGATAAATTTGTGGAAACATTAGTTTCTTATTTAGAAAATAGAACTGATTTTAATATCAGCAAGATGAACTGGTCAACGGGTTTAATTGTCGCAGTTAAAATAAAGTAAAGAAAAAAACTTTGTACACAGCAAAGGCTTACTAATAGTGTTCTGCTGTGTTTTGATGGAACATAGGAAAAAAAGGAAATGGAAAAAAAATGGTTTACCATGTCGGTATATTCCGAAAACAATGTCGGATTATTAAATAGAATATCTGGGATATTTCTAAAACG
The DNA here is from genome assembly GCA_965367705.1 of uncultured Maribacter sp. GTDB lineage: Bacteria > Bacteroidota > Bacteroidia > Flavobacteriales > Flavobacteriaceae > Maribacter. The sequence goes on from CBDUKC010000174.1 coordinate 999, forward strand.
ACATATCAATATAGAAAGCTTAAATGTTTCAAAATCAGAAATAGAGAATGTTTCTAAGTTTACCATTGTGGTGCATACCACGGATAAATGGGTCGAAAATATTGTAGGTCAGATAGAAAAACAAATTGAGGTGATTAAAGCGTTTTATCATACAGATGATGAGACTATTTATCAAGAATCCGCTTTATTCAAAATAGCATCAGATCTATTGTTTGATGAGCGCCAGATTCAGAATATTATCAAGGAAAGCAATTCGCAGATTGTTACCGTAGCAAGAGACTTTTTCGTCTTGGCAAAGAGTGGTAGAAGACATGAAATTGATGAAATGTATGAGCAATTAAAACCATTTGGTATCATGCAGTTTGTACGCTCTGGTCGCATAGCCGTAAGCAAGGAGGAAATGCAGATATCGGCCCTGCTCAAAGAATTTCAACATTAATTCACATAATTTAATTAGTAAAACCAGTGCCTTATTTTCTAGGCATCAAAATTAAAACAGAACAAAAAAATGGCAAATTATTTTAATACACTATCGTTAAGAGACCAATTGACCCAATTAGGAAAATGTAGATTTATGGAGTCTTCAGAATTCTCCGATGGTGTGACTGCCTTAAAAGGAAAAAAAATTGTAATCATTGGTTGTGGTGCACAAGGTTTGAACCAAGGTTTGAACATGAGAGATTCAGGCCTTGATATAGCTTACACGTTGAGAGACGCAGCAATTAAGGAGAAAAGACAATCATTTTTAAATGCCTCTGAAAATGGTTTTACTGTAGGTACATACGAAGAACTGATTCCAAGCGCAGATCTAGTAATTAATCTAACACCGGATAAACAGCATACCGCAGTGGTTACCGCTGTGATTCCTTTGATGAAGAAAGGCGCTACCTTGTCTTATTCCCACGGGTTTAATATTGTTGAAGAAGGAACGCAAGTCCGTAAGGATTTAACGGTAATCATGGTAGCCCCTAAAAGTCCTGGTTCTGAGGTACGGGAAGAATATAAACGAGGATTTGGAGTACCAACATTAATCGCTGTGCACCCGGAAAATGATCCAGAAGGTAAAGGTCTAGCGCAGGCTAAAGCTTACGCGGCAGGTACAGGAGGCCATAAGGCTGGCGTACTGGAGTCTTCCTTCGTAGCCGAGGTTAAATCTGATTTAATGGGAGAGCAGACGATTCTTTGTGGACTGTTACAAACGGGTTCTATTCTTTGTTTTGATAAAATGGTCGAAAAGGGAATTGATGCGGGTTATGCTTCTAAACTAATACAGTACGGTTGGGAAACCATAACCGAAGGGATGAAATATGGTGGTATCACGAACATGATGGACCGTTTATCAAACCCTGCTAAATTGAAGGCTTTTGAGCTTTCAGAAGAATTGAAAGATATTATGCGTCCACTTTTTCAGAAGCACATGGACGATATCATGACAGGTCATTTTTCTAAGACCATGATGGAAGATTGGGCCAATGACGATAAGAATTTATTGACATGGCGTGCGGCAACAGGGGAAACCGCATTTGAGAAAACACCAGCAGGAGATCAAGAGATTACGGAACAAGAGTTTTACGACAATGGAGTTTTGATGATTGCTATGGTACGTGCAGGGGTAGAACTGGCATTTGAATCCATGACAGAATCGGGCATTATTGCTGAATCTGCGTACTATGAGTCCTTGCACGAAACACCGCTTATTGCGAATACTATTGCAAGAAAGAAATTGTTTGAAATGAACCGCGTTATTTCCGATACAGCCGAATACGGGTGTTATTTGTTCGATCATGCCTGTAAGCCACTTTTGGCAGATTTCATGAAGGATATAGATACGGATGTGATTGGCACAAAGTACGGAGCCGGAAGTGACAATGATGCTGATAACGCAACTTTAATTGCTGTGAACGCAGCTTTACGAGAGCATCCAGTTGAAATCGTGGGTGCCAGATTACGTGCTTCTATGACGGCTATGAAACCAATCGTATAATGAACTTTTAAATTTAGGTTGAAGAATTCTTCAACGGTACTGGATGGATTATTTTCCCAAAGTAGCAGATATTAAAAAAGCGGCGTTAACCATAAGGCAAGTAGCCGAGGTAACGCCGCTTATGCATAGTATTCGGCTTTCAAAACACTACAATGCGGATATCTTATTAAAACGTGAGGACTTGCATAGGGTGCGATCTTATAAAATTCGAGGCGCGTTTAACAAAATTAGTTCTTTGACTACGGAGGAACGCAGTCGGGGTGTGGTTTGTGCAAGCGCAGGCAACCATGCTCAGGGCGTAGCATTTGCCTGCCACCATCTTGGGATAAACGCTACTATTTTTATGCCAGCGGTAACACCAAAGCAAAAAGTAGAGCAGACGAAAATGTTTGGTGATTCTTGGATATCGGTGGTTTTAGAAGGCGATACCTTCGATGATTCCTTTAGCGCTGCAATGGCCTACTGCAAGAAAGAAGATAAATCCTTTATCCATCCTTTTGATGACCCAAAAGTGATTGAAGGTCAGGCTACAGTTGGCTTAGAACTTTTAGATCAAATAAAAAAACCGCTCGACTATATTTTTGTGGCCGTTGGTGGTGGTGGATTAGCATCAGGATTGGTAGGTGTTTTCAAATCTTTGTCTCCGCATACTAAAATTATTGGGGTTGAACCCGAAGGTGCGCCCTCGATGAAAAATTCAATTTCTATCGGGGTAAATACGGAGCTAAAGGAAATTGACAAGTTTATAGATGGAGCTGCGGTGAAAAGGGTAGGTGATTTTACCTTTTCTATTTGTAAGGACAATCTTTATAAAATGATTACAGTACCTGAAGGTAAAGTGTGTCAGACGATATTGGATTTGTACAACAGGGATGCGATTGTAGTAGAGCCTGCTGGCGCTTTGAGTATTGCGGCATTGGATATGTTCGCAGAAGAACTAAAGGGCAAGCAGGTAGCCTGTATCATTGGTGGTAGCAATAACGATATTACCCGTACGGCTGAAATTAAGGAAAGGGCCTTGTTGTTTGGGCAGCTAAAGCATTACTTTATCGTCCGGTTTCCACAACGTCCAGGTGCCTTAAAACAGTTTGTAGTAGAAATATTAGGGCCTACGGACGATATTACTCATTTCGAATATTCTAAAAAGTCAAGTAAAGAAAATGCACCGGCCGTAGTGGGAATAGAGTTAAAGCATCCGTCCGATTTGGGGCCTTTGGTCCATAGGATGAAGGAAAATAATTTTTTTGGAGACTATTTAAACGACAAACCAGACCTGTTTCAATATTTGGTCTAAAACATCTTTTATGAGCAAGACAACGACTAACATACCAGCAGAATTTTCTATTAGAGAGACGATTCATCAAAAAGAATATCTCGTAGATGGAGAATTGAAACCATGGCATGGTGAAAACACGGAAGTTTATTCTACAATTTCATCTACAGATACCTACCAGCCAACCTTATTAGGTAGTATTCCAGATATGCAGGAAACAGCTGCATTAGAAGCCCTCAATTCAGCTGTGAAAGCTTATGGAAAAGGTCAAGGTATTTGGCCTACCATGCATGTGAAAGACCGTATTGAATGTATGGAGGTGTTTGTTGGAAAAATGAAAACCAAAAGAGCAGAAGTGGTAAAGTTGCTTATGTGGGAAATTGGGAAATCCTTACCTGATTCACAGAAAGAATTCGATAGAACAGTTGAGTACATAGAAGATACCATAGAAGATTACAAACAACTGGATAGGGATGCTGCAAAATTTCAAAAACAGGATGGTGTTTATGCACATATAAAAAGAGGTCCGCTAGGGGTTGTTTTATGTCTAGGTCCTTATAATTATCCCTTGAACGAAACCTTTGCTTTGTTGATTCCTGCCATTATTATGGGGAACACTACTATTTTTAAACCCGCTAAACATGGAGTTTTGTTGATAACACCGCTGTTGGAGGCTTTCAAAACTAGTTTTCCAAAAGGAGTAGTAAATATTATATTCGGTAGGGGTAGAGCTGTAGCTGCACCGATTATGCAAACTGGTAAGATTGATGTCTTAGCCTTAATAGGTAACAGTAAATCTGCCAATGCGTTGCAGGAGCAACACCCAAAAAGTAATCGTTTACGACTGGTACTGGGGTTAGAAGCGAAAAACCCTGCAATTATTTTACCAGATGCAGATTTAGATTTGACTATTGACGAATGTATTGCCGGTACATTATCGTTCAATGGGCAACGATGTACCGCTTTAAAAGTGGTTTATGTACATGAAGATATTCAGGAGAAATTTAATACCCGTTTTGCAGCTGCGGTAGATGATTTAAAATTTGGTAATCCATGGGACGATGGTGTAAAACTAACTCCCTTGCCCGAGCCGCAAAAACCAGCTTATATTCAAGAACTTATTGATGATGCCATTGCTAAGGGCGCCAAAATTTTGAATAAAAAAGGTGGACAGCATTTAGATAATTATATTTGGCCAGCGGTGCTATATCCAGTAACTAAGGAGATGAGGGTATATCAAGAAGAGCAGTTTGGTCCTATTATTCCTATTGTTTCTTTTACTGATATTGAGGAACCTTTGGACGATATGGCTGAAAGTAATTATGGTCAGCAAGTGAGTCTGTTTGGAAAGGACGTCTATGCTTTAGCCCCGTTAATTGATACCTTGGTAAACCTTGTATGTAGAGTGAACTTAAACAGTTCTTGTCAAAGAGGACCGGATGTATATCCTTTTACCGGAAGAAAAGATTCTGCACAGGCTACCTTAAGTGTTCACGATGCGTTGCGGTCATTTTCTATTCGAACTTTTGTCGCTTTCAAGGATAATGACCTTAATAATCAAACCATACAACAGCTTTTGGAAACGAAGCTTTCTAATTTTGTGAGTACGGATTATATTTTATAATTGATTTTACGGCTGCTTTGTTTTCCGATACCATAGTGAATAATATCACTTAATTTTTGATGTAGCTCATCTGGGTTGAACGGTTTAGAAATAAGTCCGTCCATTTTGAAATCTTTTATTTCGTTTTTTATATCGGCACCAGTTGATGCGGAAAGTGCATATATGGGTATATCCTTGTTTATAGATTCGGATGATTCTTTTATTGGTTTACTAAATATAAATCCAAGTTAGTGGGTATTTTGTATACATTAGAATCAGAAACGTTATGGATAAGTTATGTTGGTTTACTATTCAGCGATCAAACCTTTTAATTAGTGGTAGAGTTTACTTATCTTCAGGACTGTTTTAGGTTTAAAATCTTGTTGTACCTACTTTGGGTTTATACTTCGGCACAAATTAAACTAAGTACCGTGTATAAAAGCCTCTAGCCACTTTAACAGTAAAGAATAGAGGAAAAGGCATTAAAGCTAAAACATTTTAGTAATTGTTACGTTTAGGCTTAAGTACCGAATTAGACTATAATACGATTAAAGTTAACCAAATCTCGAGTTCCAAGTGCGACATATCAGACTCTTATTCATAGCTTCATTTATTGGCGCTTTGTACCTCATAACTACTGCTTTTATAGAAGCTTCCCATACCACCAATGAAACTGCTTTATCACAGGATTTGGTGATGGAGTTTATCCGAAAGGAAAAAGCTAAGCTTTACACAGAGCGTAAGACAGCGCTTAAAGAGGCATTGGATGTGTATTTCCAAGCAGCAATAACGGCTGGTGATATCGTCGGTGCAGGGGTGAGTATCGTACAAGGGGATTCGATTGTTATT